>DASVHQ010000285.1:0-2555 GCA_036382515.1 Polyangiales bacterium
CCTGGCTCAGGCACTGAAGACCGCAGCTGAGCCGGCGCTCATCCGCAGCGCCTTCGAGCTGCCTGCGGAGCAACGCGCCGTGATTGGCAACGCGCTCAACGAGACCTTCTCGGCTGAAGTCCGCGTCCGCTTCGAGACCGCACCCGACTTGGTCAGCGGTATCGAGCTCATTGCAAGTGGACAGAAGCTCGCCTGGAGCATCGCGGAGTATCTCGGGTCATTGGAACGAGGCGTCAGCGAGCTTCTCAAAGCCCAAGAAGAAGCTGCAGACAAGCCCGAGACCAAGCCGGAAGCCAAGCCTGAGCCCAAAACACCGGCCGCGAAGCCTGACTCCACGAGCCCATGAACACCGTGCCTGAAAGCCTGCAAGGTGTCTTCGACCGCGTGCTCTCGGGCGTGCGCCAAGCACGCGAGGAGTTTACGCCGCAGCTGCGGCCGCGAGAGGTGGGAACGATCACGACCATCTCCACCGGCGTGGCAAAGGTCGCCGGTCTACCGAGCGTCGGCTTCGAGGAGTTGCTCGAGTTCCCCGGCGGCGTGTTCGGGATCGCGTTCAACTTGGACGAAGACGAAATCGGCGTCGTGCTACTCGGCGACTACTGGCACCTGCACGCAGGCGACGAGGTCACACGTACGGGCCGTGTCATGGACGTGGCCGTGGGTAGCGGCATGCTCGGGCGCGTCATCGACCCGCTCGGTCGACCGCTCGATGGCAAGCGGCCGCCGGTCCAACGAGAGCGGCTGCCCATCGAACGACCCGCGGCGCCGATCATGGATCGCGCGCCGGTCACCGTGCCCCTGCAGACCGGCCTGAAAGTCATCGATGCGCTGATTCCGATCGGGCGCGGCCAGCGCGAGTTGATCCTGGGCGATCGCCAGACAGGCAAGACCGCCATCGCGATCGACACGATCCTCAACCAGCGCGACCGCGACGTCGTGTGCGTCTACTGTGCGATCGGCCAGCGCGCTTCCGCCGTGGCGAAAGCAGTGGCCGTGTTGCGGGACCACGGCGCGATGGAACACACGGTCGTGGTCGTGACCGAGGGCAATGACCCACCCGGTCTCGCGTTCATCGCTCCCTACGCTGCGACCAGCATCGCGGAGCACTTCATGGAAGCGGGTCGTGACGTAGTGATCGTCTACGACGACCTCACTCAGCACGCGCGCGCCTACCGGGAGCTATCGCTCTTGCTCCGGCGGCCGCCCGGCCGCGAAGCATTTCCCGGAGACATCTTCTACATCCACTCACGCCTGCTCGAACGCGCAACTCACCTCAGCAAGGAGCGCGGTGGTGGCTCGCTCACCGCGTTGCCCATCATCGAGACCGAGGCGCAGGACATCTCAGCGTACATCCCGACCAATTTGATCTCGATCACCGACGGCCAGATCTACCTGTCTCCGTCACTGTTCGAGTTGGGCGTGCTGCCCGCGGTCGATGTCGGAAAGTCAGTCTCGCGCGTCGGCGGCAAGGCCCAACGCGCCGCGTATCGAGCGGTCGCCGGAGACCTCAAGCTCGCCTATGCGCAGTTCGAAGAGCTGGAGACCTTTGCTCGCTTCGGCGCTCACCTGGACGACGCGACTCGCAAGAGCATCGAACACGGACGGCGAATCCGTGCCTGCCTCGTGCAGTCGGAATTCGCGCTGGTCAGCGTGCCCGAGCAAATCGCCGTCCTGCTGGCACTGAGCGCTGGCCTATTCGACGCGATCCCGCTGCCGGCGATGAAAGACGCTGAGCATGCGGTGCACGAAGCGGCCGCACGGATCCCGGAGGCCGTGACGGACCGCTTCGAAACCAGCGCAGACTTGAGTGCCGAAGATCGCAAGACGATCACCGAGCTCGCCCGCCAAGCGCTCGCACGTTTTCAGCCCAAGCCCGAAGTCGAGCCGAAAGCCAAACCCGAAGCGAAACCGGATGGCAAACCGCGGGCGAAGGAGAAGTCGTGAGCAACACCACCGCGAGCTTGCGCCGAAAGCTCGACAGTGCAGGCGACCTGCACTCCGTCGTGCGCACCATGAAGGCGCTGGCGGCTTCGAGCATCGGCCAGTACGAGCAGGCCGTGCACGCGCTGGCGGACTACTATCGGACCGTCGAGCTGGGCCTGGGCGTGTGCTTTCGTCAGGGCGAGCAAGCTGCCCTGACGGCCGAACACGTGCGGCCCGCCGATGCGCAAGTGATAGGCGCCGTCGTCTTCGGTTCGGACCAGGGCCTCGTGGGCCAGTTCAATGAGCTGGTTGCAGATTACGCGCTCGAAACTCTGGCAGCACTGCCCGCCAAACCGCTGGTATGGGCCGTGGGTGAGCGCGTTCATGCACGTCTGGTCGAGGCGGGGCTGCCACTGTCGACGCGCTTGGCCGTGCCGAGCTCCGTCAACGCCATCGCGCCATTGGTCGGCCGCATCCTCGTGGAAAGCGAAAGCAACTCTGGCCCAGGCCCAGTCACGCAGCTGCACCTCTTCTACAACCGCCCCACCTCCGGCGCGAGTTGTGCGCCGGTCAGCCAGCGGCTGCTTCCGCTGGACGAAGACTGGCGACGCAAGCTGGCCGAACCTGCGTGG
>DASVHQ010000286.1:0-1977 GCA_036382515.1 Polyangiales bacterium
GTCGTCGTCGGCCTCGCTCAGCCGGCGGCGGCGATCATCTGATGCGGCAGTAGCGCCACGCGATCGAGGATCGCAGCCTCGGCCGCGGCGCGCAGGTACTTGGCAGGGTCCACGTCGGCGAGCTTGGCGCTCTCGATGAGCGAGTAGAAGAGCGCGGCGACCGCCGCGCGGAGGGCCAGCGTTCGTACAGACTACCGCCTCCGCCGCGCTCGCGAGCCGCTGCGCGGCTGTGCGCTCGAGCCGATCGAGCGCAGCGCTGCAGAGCCGGGACGGCCGCGCGCAACGATGGGGCCTCATCCTGACGCGTTCGCAGCCTGTGTGCAGCGCGCTCTCACGCCTGCGCGTCGGTGTCGCTCTCGTCTTCGTGCAGGTACGCGACCGTGCGCACCAGGCTCACGACCTGCTCACGCTTGTCTGGCGTGAGTTGAATGAAGCGCACGCCCATGCCGGGGTTGAGGTTGTCACCCGACGCACGCACGGGGTTGATCCAGGTGACCTCGCCGTCGAGCGTCAGCGGCTCGAGTTCGTCCTCGAGCTGGAAGCGCAGGCGCAAGCGCGTACCGATCGGTGCAGGGTGGTCGGTGCGGACGAAGATGCCCATCTCGCTGATGTTCTGCAGGTACGCGAACAAGAAGGTGTCGCCGCTCGCGTAGTCCACCGCGATGGCGGTCTCGAAGCGTTGATGCTCGCGGCGGTCGGCAGGATCGCTGCCTGGCTTGTCGCTCTGGCTGGCCATGTTGCTTGGTTCCATGGCCGTTCTTGCACGCGACCTATTGGATACGCAATACCCCGGCGCGTACGCGGTTGTCGGCGTCGCTCGGGCCGCGCTTGACGGGTAGGCGGGTGTCGCCTGCATAGAAGCCCATGAAGATGGTGTAGTCGCCGCCGTGGTAGCTCGAGGGGACGTCGAGCTCTTGCTGGTCGTAGATCACGTCGCCCTCGTCCCACAAGCGCACCGGGTACTTGCCGTCGACCGGATCGTGGTCGCCGTGGATGCGCTGCCCCTCGCCGTCGATGTGCACGAAGATGCGGTAATCGATGGGTACGGTCTTGCGCGCACGGAAGTACCAGACGATTTTGAACGACTCTCCAGCGCCGACGTACGCGCCATGGGGGAGCACGAGGTCGTAGCCGAGCAGCTCGATGCGGTCGTCGAAGCTGACGTCGAGCGGGTGTTGGATCTTGGCGGGAGGGGCCTTGCGCACGTGTTGCGTGAGGAAGCTCTCGTCGGTCTTGCCGCGTAGCGGCTGGTTGGTGGCGAGCACGACGCGCGCGCTGCGGGCATCGGCCACCACGACGTGCTGACCGCTGCGCTGCCGGTAGGCGCGATCGATGGCAGGCAGCTCGTCGGCCGGGAATGCCGCCCAGCGCCGCGTCGGCACGTTCAGGTGCTCGACCAGCGCCGCGACGGTCGTGACCTCGGCGATGTGGCCCTTGGCGTAGTACGCCGCCGCACGACCGCCGACTCGGTACTCGGCGAGCGCTTCGCTGGGCTGCGCGAGCGTGTTGTAGGTCTCGTAGACCTCGCGCGGCGACAGGTGCTCCGAGAGCGCGGGCAGGAAGCCCTGGGATGTGTACACGCCGACCGCGGCGCCGACCGCCAGCATCGGGACCAGCCGATAGCGGCCCAACTTGCCGAACAGGAACAAGGTGAGCTGGGCGCCCGCGAGCCCGACGGGCAACGCCAGTGGAACCAGCAGCAGCCGACGCACCCACTTCACCCCGAGCGTGCCCAGCTCGAGCTGATCGGGGATGGCATAGGCCAGCGCACCGAACACGACCAGGGCCAGAAGGCCGAGCGCGGTGGCCAGGAGCCACAGCTTGTAGGCGAGCCCGCGCCGCCATTGTTCGGGCACGAAGCGATAGGGGGCCAGCCACCGCGGACTGCCCTGCGCAGTGGGTGTGCCCAGGCCGAGCAACGCGAGCGCACCGAAGGCGCCGAACGCGAGGGCCCAGGCCCCCTTGGGGTTCCACACC
>DASVHQ010000287.1:0-2547 GCA_036382515.1 Polyangiales bacterium
CCGACGAACACAAGGTGAGAGCCCTCGCGATCCTTGGTGATGTGCAGACCCAGCTCAGACTTGGAAGGAAAGCTGGTGACGACTTGATCGGCAGGGACCGAACGCGTCTGGAACACGTGACCGCTGTGCGGCTCGATGTCCGTCAGCTGGATCGCGGAACTCACGCCGAAACTGGCGTCGACCGAGGAGTTGTCCCAGACGTGGACATAGTTGTTATCGGCGACCGCGCTCGAGGTCGCCTTGGCCGAGCCGGACAGCACCGTCCCTACGGTCAACCCGGCAACGTCGCCCTGAGACCGATCGTAGCTGGTGCTGCTGATGACGAGTGAATTGGGCTTGAGCACCGGCTGCTCTGCCCGAACGACCGTGCTCGATGCGCAGAGCGCGAAGATACCGCAGCCAGAGAGACTCAGAGCGCGACGTGCCGCCCGTGAAACGACGTTGTGCATGGTGACCTCACGTGGATGAAAGACACGATCCCGGATCGTGCAACCGGCACGGAGCCATCGAGCCCCGCAGCCGAAGGAACCTCGCTGACGGAAGTTGCGTTCCAGTGTCGCCTGCGTCGCAGTCTCGTGACGATCACCAGTGACGGCGGAACGCCGCGGCGCATGCGGGCGGATACCGACGTAGCCTGCGAGCGGTACAAAGCGCCGCGCTTTCGAAGTTCAGGAGACTACGAAAAGAACACGCCCAGCGGGTCAGGGCAGCGCGTCACTGCATCTGCAGCGCGAGCGCTCGAATTCGGTGGCGGAGCGCCACCGAACGCATGCCAACGCCAGCGCACTGATCGGTTGCCTTCCGGTGGAGGTTGCTTTGCGCCGCACACGGCCCGCTCGCGCCGAAGATTCTCGAGCTTCCGAGCGAGTGAGGTCAGAGGCACGGCGACCGTGCGGTCTTCCACAAAAACGAACGGCGAGCCCTGCTCCTGCAGAGGACTCGCCGCTCGACTCACTCGAAATGCGCCAGACGTCAGACGCGCTCACCCTACGGCTTGATCGTCAGCGTCTGGAGCACGGTCGTGGGGCCGAAGTGATCGTCGAAGCCGTAGCCGGTGATCTTCACCTTGCCGTTCTTCAGGACCTTCACGGTGGCCCATGCATAGTACCGATCCGTCGCGGCCAGCGTGACGTCCGTCGGCTTCGCCTCGAACGGCGAGCCGCCCGAACCCACCAGCACCTGCAACGCCTTGCCGCCCGTCGCCGCGCGCGGCTGCATGATGTTGTAGATGTGCTCGTGACCGCAGAAGTACACGGCGCCGTACTTCTCGACCACGTCCCAGAACGCATCACGCGCTGGCACGTCGTTGTCCAGGCCCGAGGGGGCCGCGGGGAGCGGCGTGCTGGTGCCGTAGTAGTACGTGAAGGCCGGCTTGTGACCGAACACGAAGAAGTGCTGCAGGCCGCGAGCCTTGGCGGCGGCCAGATCGCCCGCCAGCCAGTTGGTGGGTGCGTGCGCGTCGTTGCCCACCGGGTCGGTGTTGATCACGGCGAAGTGCGAGCCGTGGAAGTCGAAGCTGTACGACAGCTTGCTCTGATCGGTCGAGAGCATCGCGCCGCCGCCGCCATCACCCGGAGCCGTGGCGCGGTTGTCACCGACGTTCTCGTTCGCGGGCACCTCGCCGAGCACGCTCTGAAAACGCGCGTCGTCGAGGATCAGGTCGGCCATGTTGGCGCGCCAGGCATTCTCGTTGGCCTGCTGGGCCTTCTTGCCGCCAGCCTTCCATTGCACCTCGTGGTTGCCGGCGACCGGCACCACGTACGTACCCTTTTCCATCAACCCCGCGACCATGCCGCGCCAAAACCCGTACTGCTTGTAGGTCAGCAGCACGTCGGACTTGAGGATGCCGGCTAGCGAGGTGTCCGTCGGCGCGACCGTGTTGCCGTAGCCCATGATCATGTCGCCGTTAAAGACGAGCAGGTCGGACTTCTGGTTGTCGACCGCGTCCATGATGCGCGACCACGCCTTGGTGTTCTGCAACCAGGTCGCGTCCTGGCCAGACAGTGGGAGGGTCGTGGCGTCGGGCGCGGCCGGATCCTGGCGCGAGTCACCGACGGTCGAGAACTTCAGGACCACCTGACTTTCATCGTCGTCGGCATGAGCCGTCGCCAGTGGGAAACCGATGGCTGCCGACATGCCGACGGCGGTCATGATGCGCGTGAACGTAGCGGGGATGGGTCGTTTCATTCTGAACTCTTTGGTTGGGGGCTGCCGGTTGCAGTTACGCGCCCACAGTGGCGCTCTCCTGCGACGTCTCGCGCACACGGCTGTGACTTCTGCGTGCCGCATGGCCTGCGGGATCGATAGGAAGTGGTCGCGCCGCGATCACGAGGCGCTGGCCAGCGCAAGAGCGCCCAGCCCCGCTGCTGGCGGACAGCGTCTGCCGGGGCAATCGAGTTCTAATTTCTCGACGCACACCGTACGAGCCTGCGGCTGCCGCACCATCGGCGCACCGACGGCGCCGAACCTTACGCTCTTTGGACTCGCCGCGGGGCTGCTGGTGTTGCGGCTTGCGACGCGACGTCGGCGTTGACCGTGCTTCGGCGC
>DASVHQ010000288.1:0-3917 GCA_036382515.1 Polyangiales bacterium
CGTGTTGCCAGCGCATGTGCACCTGCCCCTGCAGTCCGGCTCCGACCGCATCTTGCGCCTGATGCTGCGTCGCTACCGTCGCGATGACTACCTCGAACGCGCCCGCGCGCTCATGAGCGCCCGCCCCGGCTTCACGCTCTCCACCGATCTGATCGTGGGCTTCCCCGGCGAGACCGAAGACGACTTCCAGGCCACGCTCGAGCTGGTGCGCGAGGTCGGCTTCTCCGCCGTGTTCGCGTTCAAATACTCGCCGCGTCCGCACACGCCCGCACTGCGCCTGGGCGACGACGTGTCCGAAGAGCTCAAGACCGAACGCCTGGCCCGGCTCTTCGAGTTGGTCGACGAGCTGCAGAGCAAACACTTGAACAGCCTGGTCGGCACGCGCAGCGAGGTGCTGATCGAAGGCCCCAGCAAGACCAACGCAGCACGTTGGACGGGTCGCTCCGAGCGCCACGACATCGTGCACGTCGACCTGCCCGACGGGCATGACCTGAGTGGTCAGCTGGTTCCGGTGCGCATCATCGAAGCCAACAAGCGCTCGCTGCTCGCAACGCCCATCGGCAGCTTGCCCGCGCCCGTGCGCAGCGCAGCGCGGCGTCGTCCGCAGCTGTGCCTGCCTCTGATGACCACGTGAGCCCGCGATCCCGCATTGCGCTGGCGTGGTTGCCAGCCGTCGCGTACATGGCGCTCATCTGGGTGCTGTCGTCCATGTCTTCGGTGCCCTCGTTCGACGACGTGCCGTTCCGAGACAAGGGCATCCACTTCATGGAGTACGGCGTGCTCGCCGCGTTCTTGGTGCACGCGCTGCAGGGCACCTGGCCCGGCTGGGCGCGGCCGGGCCACTACTTCGCCGCAGCGCTGGCTGCAGTCGTGTGGGGCCTGTCCGACGAGATCCACCAGGCCTTCGTGCCGGGCCGCTCATCGGACGCGAAAGACGTGCTCGCCGACGCCATCGGCGCGGTGCTCGGCGCGGGCGTGTATCTGCTCGGTTGCGCGGTGTTGCGTAGGCTGCGCGCGTCGGCTGCGCAACGCGTTGATCACTGAAGAGCAGTGCTTGCTGACACTTCGGAAACGTGATAGCCACGACTCCGACGTGATGACGTTTGGAAGCCACGTGGGCACCCCGATCTCCATCCTATTGATTGGGCTTGGGTGCCTCGCCACGATCCCTGGCGCCGTGTTCTTGATCGAGTGCTTGTTCGGCGCGAGCTATCGGCCCCGCCGCAAGCCTCTGGCGGAACCGCGCCAGCCACGCACGGTCGTGCTCGTTCCTGCGCACGACGAGAGCGCTGCTATCGCTTCGACGGTGACCGCGTTGCTCCGTCAGCTGGGTCCCGGAGACGTCGTGCTGGTTGTGGCGGACAACTGCTCCGATGACACCGCGAAGCTTGCCCAAGCCAACGGCGCGTCGGTGATCGAGCGCCGCGACGCTGCGCACCGCGGTAAGGGGTATGCGTTGGCGTTCGGCATAGAGCACCTGGCGAGCGCTCCGCCGGAGGTCGTGGTGATCGTGGATGCCGACTGCCAAGTCAGCCCCGGTGGCATTCAGTATCTTGCGCAGCTGGCGCAACGACACCATTGCCCGGTCCAGGCCGACTACGTGCTGACGCCGCCGGAGCAACCGAGCGGTCGCTCCGTGGTGTCTGCCTTGGCGTTCTTCGTGAAGAACCGCGTCCGGCCGCGTGGCCTGGCAGCGCTGGGCTTACCGTGCTTGCTCACCGGCACGGGGATGGCCTTTCCGTGGGAGGTGCTGCGCAAGGCGCCCCCAACCCAAGATCACTTGGTCGAAGACATGCTGATGGGACTGCAGCTCGCCGAGCTGGGTCACGCGCCGCGCTTGGCGACCGATGTACACGTGACGAGCGCGATGCCCCAGGACGGCGCAGCAGCAACGGCACAGCGACGTCGCTGGGAGCATGGACACATCGCGACCATCGTCGAGCACGCGCCGCGCCTGCTGTCGGCAGCGATCCGTCGGCGCCAGCTTGGCCTGCTCGCACTGGCGCTCGATCTGCTGGTACCGCCACTTTCGCTGTTCGTGCTCGCGCTTGTCGTGGGCGCAGTGGTGTGCGCGCTTGCGCTGCTGGTGGGTGCATCGCCCGTGTCGCTTTGGATCTTCCTCGGAAACCTAGGCGCGATCGGGATCGGCGTGCTGGTCGGTTGGTTCGCATGTGGCCGTGAGCTGGTTCGGCCGCGCGATTTCCTGGCCGTACCGCGCTACATCGCCTGGAAGGTTCCGCTGTACTTCAGCTTCTTCACGCGTGGGCGTCAACGCGCTTGGGAACGCACGCAGCGCTCAGGGCCTCCGCATTTCAAGCGCGCGGAATTCGATCACTTTGATGAAGGGGCTTGAAAGGTGGGGTGCGAATCTGATCTACGGTTGGGATGAGCCCCAAACGACAGCCCTGCCTGGTCAGATGTTTTCGAGGGCCTCCCCGACGGGCGCAAGCCTGGAAGGAATTTCCGGCACGTGTTGGTGACCGCCGTGGTGGGAGTTGCCTGCGGGCAGAAGCTTCCGCGAGCAAGTATTCGGCCTATGCAGCCTCGTGCAGCGAACCCGTGATCCGAAGAGCCGGATGGGTCAATCGTGCACGTCCGAATCCGTGGGGGTGGGGTGGGGAGGATGACCTCCCTGGCCTACCCGACTGCCATCTGTGCTGAGCACCCAGGTGTCTGATGCGCGTCGGTTACCTAACCAGTCAGTACCCTGCGTCTTCGCACACGTTCATTCGACGCGAGATCGAGGCTGTGCGGGCGTGCGGCCTCGAGGTGTGCACGTTCAGCGTGCGTGCGCCGCGCGAAGACGAACGTCGCGCCGCGACCGACCAGGCCGCTTTCGACCAAACCTTCTACATCTTGCCGGTGCGAGCTGCTGCATTGGTCGCTACGCACGCTGCGGCTTTCGCGCGGCGACCGGGTGCCTATCTGCGCACGCTAGGCCTCGCGCTGCGACATCGGGTGCCGGGCGCGAAGGCCTGGGTCTGGGCAGTGTTCTACTTCGTCGAGGCGATCGTGCTGGCCCGCGAGCTCGAGCGCCAGCGGGTCGAGCACCTGCACAATCACTTTGCCAATGCGGGCGCGACCGTGGGGCTGTTGGCGTCGAGCTACCTCGGCTTGCCCTGGAGCTTGATGCTGCACGGGATCTCCGAGCTGGATTACCCGGCGGGACTCTTGCTCGGACGCAAGCTCCAAGCGGCACGGTTCGCAGCGTGTGCGTCACACTTCGTGCGTGCGCAGGCGATGCGCCTGTCAGCTCCCGAGGACTGGCACAAGCTGTTCATCGTGCGCTGTGCGCTCGACTTGGAGGTGCTGCCCACGCTCGAGCCGAAGGCCACGCTGAATAACCCGCGTGAACTCGTGCGTGTCATCTGCGTCGGGCGATTGTCGGAGGAAAAAGCCCACCTCGGCCTGCTCGAGGCGTTCCAACGAGCGCGCGAGCGCGGTGCAGCTGTCGAGCTCGTGCTGATCGGCGACGGACCCGAGCGCGCGCGCATCGAGCGACGCATCGCTGAGCTGGGGTTGCAGGGTGCTGTTGCGCTGCGCGGACGCTTACCGGAGGCAGAGACGCTGACCGAGGTCGCGAGCAGCGACATCTTGGTCCTGTCGAGCTTGATGGAAGGCTTGCCTGTCGTCCTGATGGAAGCGATGGCGCTGCGCGTGCCGGTGATCGCACCGTGCGTCGCGGGCGTTCCGGAGTTGGTCGAGGATAACGTGCACGGCTTGCTGTTTGCGCCTTCTGCGTGGAGCGAGCTGGCCGACCGCCTACAGACCCTGGCCGGTGATCGCGGCTTGCGCGAGCGGCTCGGTGCGGCGGGCCGCGCCAAGGTCGAGGCAGAGTTCGAGATCAGCAAAGCGGTCGCGCCGCTCGTCGCGCGCTGGCGCGGCGAGTAACCAACGTCGCGCTGGCGCGGCGAGTA
>DASVHQ010000289.1:0-73452 GCA_036382515.1 Polyangiales bacterium
GATGCGAAGAAGCACTTCATCGTCTCGAACGCGTCGTGCACCACCAACTGCCTTGCGCCTGTGGCCAAGGTCCTGCACGAGAATTTCGGCATCGTGAAAGGCCACATGGTCACGGTGCACTCGTACACGAACGACCAGCGCACGCTCGATCTGCCTCACAAGGATCTGCGCCGCGCGCGTGCGGCCGCCGTGAACATGATCCCGACCAGCACGGGTGCGGCGAAGGCCATCGGCCTGGTGCTGCCCGCGCTCAAGGGCAAGCTGGACGGCACCTCGATCCGCGTGCCGACCCCGAATGTCTCGATCGTTTGCCTCACGGCGCATGTCTCGAAGAAGACCACGCGCGAAGAAGTGAACCAGGCGCTCAAGCAGGCGGCGGCCACGTCGCTCAAGGGTGTGCTGGCGTTCGAAGAGCGGCCGCTGGTGTCGAGCGACTTCATCGGCGACCCGCACTCGTCGACCGTCGATGCGGCACAGACGCAGGTGGTCGGCGACGACCTCGTCGAGGTCCAAGCCTGGTACGACAACGAGTGGGGTTTCTCCTGTCGCATGGTCGACCTGATTCGCCACATGGCAGCACGCGGGTAAGACACCATGGCCAGCACGCTTCGGACCCTGGCTGAGCTGGCGATTGAAGGTCGGCGCACGTTCGTGCGCGTCGACTTCAACGTCCCCCTCGACGGCGGCAAGGTCACTGACTCAAGCCGCATCGAGGCGGCGTTGCCGACCATCAAGCACGCGATGGAACGCGGGGCAAAGGTCGTGCTGGCCTCGCACTGCGGCCGGCCCAAGGGCAAGCCGAACCCCAAGTACTCGCTCGAGCCCGTGGGTCAGCTGTTGGCTCAGCTGCTGCGCTGCGAGGTGCTGCTCACCGACGACTGCGTCAGCGAGGCGGCGGGCAAGGTGGTGGCCGATCTGCGCGAGGGCCAGGTCGCGCTGCTCGAGAACCTGCGCTTCAACCCGGGGGAAGAAGCCAACGACGTGAACTTCGCGCGCGAGCTCGCCAAGCTCTGCGACGTCTACGTGAACGATGCCTTCGGCGCCGCACACCGTGCGCACGCATCGGTGTCCGCCCTGCCCCAGCTCGTGCGCGAGCGCGGCGTGGGCTTCCTGATGGAGCGCGAGATTCAGGCGCTCGAGAAGCTGCGCACCACCACAGTGCATCCGTTCGTTGCGGTGCTCGGCGGGGCCAAGGTGAGCGACAAGATCGGCGTGCTCGAGGCGCTGATCGATCGCGTGGATGCACTGCTGATTGGTGGCGCCATGGCCAATACCTTCCTCGCCGCGCAGGGCCTGTCGCTTGGCAAGAGCCTGGTGGAGCAGGACAAGCTGCCGCTGGCGCGCAGCCTGATGCAGCGCGCCAAGGATCGCGGCGTGAAGCTGCTGTTGCCGACCGACCTGGTCGTGGCCGAGGCGCTCGACTCAGCTTCGGGCCGCGTCGTCACCACGAATCTGGTGCCGGACCACATGCTCGCGCTCGACATCGGGCCGCGCACGGTGGAAGCGTTCCGACACGAGATCCTGCCTGCCAAGGCGCTGTTCTGGAACGGCCCACTCGGCCTGTTCGAGCACAAGCCCTTTGCCGAGGGCACGCTGGGGATCGCGCATGCCGGTGCCGACTGCGCGGGCTTCACGGTCGTGGGCGGCGGCGACAGCGTGGCTGCGGTGAATCAGGCCGGGCTCGCCGCGCGCTACGACCACGTCTCGACGGGTGGCGGCGCATCGCTCGAGTTCCTCGAAGGTCGACCGATGCCTGGCATCGAGGCAGTCAAATCGTGATGCCTGCGGTGCGGCGCCCTCTGATTGCGGGCAACTGGAAGCTGTTCAAGACCGTCGCGGAGTCGTGCGCGCTGGTGCGTGAGCTGGCTTCGCAGCTGCCTGCGCAGACGCGTGCCGAGGTGGTGGTTGCGCCGGTGTTCACGGCGTTAGCCTCGGTCAAGCAGGCGCTGGCAGGCAGCGTGGTTCGGCTGTCGGCGCAGAACCTCTACTGGGAGCCCCAGGGCGCGTTCACCGGTGAGGTCGGGCCGCTGCAGCTGCGCGATGTGGGCTGCGACTACGTCATCGTGGGTCACTCGGAGCGTCGTCAGATCTTCGGCGAGAGCGACGCCGATGTGAATCGCAAGGCGCGCGCGGTGCTCGCGCACGGCATGGCCCCGATCGTCTGTGTCGGCGAGACGCTCGCACAGCGCGAGGCTGGCCAGGCCGAGGCCGTGGTCGTCACTCAGGTCACGGCCTCGCTCGCTGGCCTGTCCGACGCCGAGCTCGCACGCGTCGTGGTCGCCTACGAGCCCGTCTGGGCCATCGGCACAGGCAAGAATGCCGCACCGAGCGACGCCCAACAGATGCACGCCGCGATTCGGGCCTGCGTCACCGCCCTGCACGGGCAGACGCGCGCTGGGAGTCTGCGCATCCTTTACGGCGGGAGCGTGAAAGCAGACAATGCCGCGGCGCTGCTGGCCCAGCCAGACGTTGACGGCGCCCTGGTGGGTGGGGCGTCGCTTGCGGCGGGCTCGTTCTGTGCCATCGTGGCTGCTGCCGGTTAGCTACGGAAGGACTGCGTTCCATGGTCACGTTTCTCTACGTTCTGTACACGCTCGTGTGCCTGTTTTTGATCCTGGTCGTGCTCTTGCAGGCCGGCAAAGGCGGCATGGGCACAGCCTTCGGTGGCAGCAGCCAGACCGTGTTCGGTGGCTCGGGCGCAGGCAACTTCCTGACCCGGCTGACAGTGATCAGCGCAGCGCTCTTCATGCTGCTGTCGGCCACGCTGACCTACGTCTCCTCGAGCGGCGAGAAATCGCTCGAGAAGGCCAGCGAAAAGGTGCGGATGCGCGAGGAAGCGCGCAACGCAGCTACCAAGAAGGGTGCGGCTGCCAAGGCGCTGCCGCCGGCCGGACAGAGCACGCCCGATGCCCCAACGGGCGCCGCGCCTGCGGCTGCTGCGCCGGTGCCGGTCGAAGCGGTTCCGGTGCCGAGCGGTGCCGCCCCGTCCGCGCCGGCCGCGCCGGCCGCTCCCGCGCAACACTGAGCGAGACGCGAAGCGACCGCAGTCGCGTGCGGAGTCGCTATCAGCAACGCTGCATGCGCGGTCGATCTGCGCGGCGCTTGCTCAACGCGTCACGGTGATCGGCACCTGGGCTTCGAGTTGGCGCAGCGCCTGCTCGGTGTCTTCGGTGTATTTGCGGTGGCCGTGCTGCACCGCCAGGTTCAAGACTTCACGCAGCAGCTTGCGTGCGCCTTCCACGTCGCCGCGCGCCTGGTCGATGATCGCGAGCAGGTGCTTGCCCTGGATGATGTCCCAGACGAACGCCTGGTCGACCGCGTAGTCGATCGCTTGCAGAAGGCGTGAACGGCCTTCTGCCGAGCCGAAGCGCGTGGCGTCGATGAAGCCCAGCACGCGCATGTTGGACATCTGCAGACGGGTGTAGCCGTGCTCGGAGGCGATCTCGTAGCTGCTGCGCAGCGCGGCGAACGCGCGGCGGTAGTCGCCCATGCGCAAGAACGCTTCGCCCATGTTGTGGGCGTTGAGTGCGACCTCGTAGAAGTTGCCGGCTTCACGAGCGATCTCCATCGCCGCGGCGGCGGCGCGCGCCATGCTCTCGGGATCGCGTGCGTGGTAGTGGATCTGTGACTCGAGCCGCAGGATCTGCGCCTGCAGCAGTGGCTCGCCGGCTTGCTCGCCGAGGCGCCGAACGGCCTCCAGGGTACGCATCGCCGAGCTGTGGTCGGCCATGCGCGCGTAGGTCAAGGCCAACGGCATCAGGCAACGCAGCTCGGCGCTCGAATCAGCGGCGGCGCGCGCCAGCTCCAGTGCTTCTTTCAGCGAACCCACGGCCTTTTCGAACTCGCCGCTGCGCGCGTCGGCGTCGGCCTTGGCGATGAAGACGTCACGCGAGAGATCGCGGTCGGTCAGTCCGCGCGCCACGTGCTGCGCTTGATCCAGCCAGCGCCGGCCTTCTTCGATGCGCGACGCGCTCACCAGCATGCGGCCGCGCCAGACGCAGAAGCGAGCGACGTAGCGGTCTGCGTGCTGGCTCTCGGCCGCTTGCAGCGCGCGATCCATGATGCTGGCTCCGAGCTCCAGATCACGGTTGCGGAAACACAGCTCCGCGATTTCCTCGTAGAGCCGGAACATGCGATCGCGATCGGGCGAGGCCACGTTGGCGAGCACGTCGACCGCGTGCTGCAACGCAGCGATCGCCTCGTCGAGCGCCGACTCGCGCTCGAAGCGGCGCGCGGCGCGCACCAGGAAATCGACGGCTTCGTCGGGCTGGCCGGCCTCGAGGTGATGGCGCGCGAGTCGTTCGGCCATCTCGTCGAGGCGGTCGGGATGCAGACCGGCGATGGCGTCGGCGATGGCCGCATGGATCTCACGTCGGGCCTGCAGCGTGATGCCTTCGACCAACACCTGCCGCACCAGCCCGTGCGCGAACATGTGCTCCTGCGGGCTGATGCGCGTCACGATGCCCTGCATGTCGGCGTCGCCGAGCGCGTCGGCCACGCTGCGCGGGTCTTCCTCGGCCGCCGCGGCCACGATGTCGGTGCTGAAGCGCTCGCCGGCCACGGCCGCCACCTGGAGCAAGTAGCGCGGCACTGGCCCGAGCCGTGCGATGCGCGAGGCGACGATGCCGCGCAGCGTCTTGGGCACGTCGACGTCCGCGACCGTCGCGTTGAACCGGACTTGCCCTTCCTCGAAGCGGATGGCGCCGGAGTCCGAGAGCGCCTTGAGGTACTCCTCGACGTACAGTGGGTTGCCACCGCTCTTGCTCATCACCTCGCGCAAGAGCTCGAACGGGATTTCGTCGGCTCCGAGGCGCGTGGCGGTGAGTCGCGCGATGTCGTCGTCGGTCATGGGGCCGAGCTTGATCTCGAGGAAGCTTGGCAGGTCGGCCCAGCGCGGGCGATGCGGTGGGCGGTAGCTCAGGAAGACCGCGACGCGCGCCTGCGCGACGGCGCGCAGCATGTCGTCGACGATGGTCTGCGAGTCGGTGTCCATGTGCTCGGCACCGTCCCACGCGAAGATGGTGAGGCGGTCCTCGGCCAGCTTGCGGATGATGCGCAAGAGCGCCGCGCGCAGCGGCCGGTGGCTTGCGTAGACGCGACCGGTGGTCTTGAGCCCGAGGGCGGCGGCCACGGCGGCCTGTTCGGCGGACACGAGGCCGAGCTCGCGCAGGCGCGTGGTGCGGTCGCGTAGCAGCGCGTCCGGGTCGAACTCATCGACGCCCAACACCGCGCGCAGCATCTCCTGAATGGCCGACAGGGGTACAGCCTGCATTTGCGGCGTGAGCGTGGCGACGTGCAGGCCGACGTTGTGGCCCGCAAGGCCAAGCCGCCGCATGGTCTCGACCATCAGCCGCGACTTGCCAGAGCCGGCTTCCCCGGTCAGACCCACCACGCGCAGCTCGCCGCGATTGGCGCGCGCCAGCGCCTCTCCGATGACCTTGAGCTCGTCGCGCCGGCCGATGAAGCGCCCGTAGGCCTCGGCCATCGTGCGCTCGCTCGCGAGCAGGAACGCACCGTCGGACTGCTGTCCAGCCGGCACCAGGCGGAAACGATTGCGCAGTGCCTTCTCGGCGTCCGCGTTGACGAGCACCTGGCTCGATCCGCTCTGTTCGGCCAGCCGCCGCAGCGAGGCCAAGAGCCCCGCGTGGTGGTCGTCGCGCAAGAGGCCGCCCGACAGATCGACCAGCACTCGGCCGGCGTGCAGCGCGATGGCCACGCTCGTCGAGCGGCCAGCCTCGGCTGCAGCAGCGCTCGCAGCGCGGGAGATGCGCAGCGCGCACAGGGCACCGTTTTCGCTGTCGCGGCCGTCGGGATTCTTGTCGCCGAACATCAAGATCAGGGTCTGGTCGCTGCCGCTGTCGGCGGCGGGCTCCTCGGCGAGGCTGCCACCGAAGCGCTCGGCCAGGTGCGTAATGGCCTTCAATTTCAGCTCATCGCCGGCGGCCAGTCGCACGGCCACGGCCGTCACGTCACGCCACTCGGTGCGCTCGCGATGCGGCGTGGCCGACGTATCGCGGCCGCGCCGGACCACGGTCTCGCGCGATGGCTTGCGGCCGCGCCCGACGCGCGTGCGCTCGGGCATCTTGTCCTCGAACGCCGTGATGCTCTCGATGGCGAACGATTCCTTGAGACCGTCGGCGGAGCGCCCGTCGTCGGTGTTGCCGCCGGTCCGCAGCTGCGACAGGAACTCCGCGAGATCGCGCGCGCCGAAACGCCGACCCGTGCCGTACAGGTACTGAACCAGGTCTTCGTACAGCTGCCCGGCCGTGGCGTAGCGTTTGTCGGTGTCGGTCGCCATCGCTGTGCGCAGCACGCGTACGACATCGTCCGGTACGTCGCCCACCAGGTTCTCGATCGGGGTGACGTCGCCTGCTCGGATGCGTTGCAGCGTGTCGTAGTTCGAGCTCGCCTGAAACGGATTGACGCCGGCCAGCGTCTCGTAGAGCAGCACACCTGCGGAGAAGATGTCGGCGCGCGCGTCCAGCCGCTTGCCGATGATCTGCTCGGGCGCCATGTACGCGTACTTGCCCTTGACCACGCCCACGTCGGTGACCGACTGCGCGAGCGTGCGCGCCTTGGCGATGCCGAAGTCGGTGAGCTTGACCTCGCCTTCGTAGCTGAGCAGCACGTTCTGCGGTGAAACATCGCGGTGCACGATGTTGAGCGGCCTGTGCTCCGAATCGCGGCGGCGGTGCGCGTAGTCGAGGCCCTTGGCGAGCTCGCTGATGATGTAGACCGCAAGCTCGGGGCTCACGCGGCGCTGCGCCTTCTGCGCCTGCTTGAGCATGCTGGCCAGGTCCATGCCGGCCACGAACTCCATCGCGATGAAGTAGCTGTCCTGCGCCTGGCCCAGGTCGAAGACCTGCACGATGTTCGCGTGCGAGAGCGTGACCGCAATCTTCGCCTCGTTGATGAACATCTCGAGGAAGCGCGGATTCTGGCTGAGCTCCGGGAGGATGCGCTTGATGACGAGGATCTTCTCGAAGCCCTCGACGCCGTGGGCCTTGGCTTTATAGACCTCGGCCATCCCTCCTCGAGCGAGCTGCTCGAGAAGCTGGTACTTCCCATACAGAACCGGCGTGGGAGTTTCGCTCATCGGTGCAAGGGCGCGCCGCTCGCAGGAGGCGGAAGCTTAGCCGAAAGTCTGCCCTACCCGTCTAGCGAGATCGAACCCTGCCGTCGCGCAGCTGGCGACAATGTAGGTGTACGTGGCCGCCCCGCCCCGAGCTACTCGGCGCCGAACTGCAAGCGATGCAAGTGCGCGTAAAGGTGCCCCTGCTGCAGCAGCTGCTCGTGCGTGCCCTGCTCCGCCAGTTGGCCGCGATGGAACACCAGGATCCGGTCGGACTGACGGATGGTCGACAGCCGGTGCGCGATCACGATGGCGGTACGACCGCGCATCAGCTCGACCACGGCGGCCTGCAGTCGGGCTTCCGTCTCGCTGTCGATGTTGGCTGTGGCTTCGTCGAGCACCAGGAATGGCGCGTCGCGGTACAGGGCGCGCGCGAAGGCGACCAGCTGACGTTCGCCTGCGCTCCAGTTGCTACCGCGTTCCTCGACTCGCGCGTGGATGCCGCCGGGACGACGTTCCACCAAGTCGAGCGCTCCGACGCGCGAAAGCACGTGGCGCACCTTGGTTTCGTCCACCTGCGTTGGCGAGAACGCCACGTTCTGCGCGATGGTGCCGGCAAACAGAAATACGTCTTGGGGCACGAGCGAGAACAGCCGACGCAGCTTGCGCCGCGGTAGCGTGCGGATGTTCTGACCATCGACCAGGATTTCGCCGGCCGTGTGCTCGTATAGACGCAAGAGCAGCGAGATGGTCGTGGTCTTGCCCGCACCGGTGGCGCCCACGATGGCCACGTGCTCGCCGGCACGCGCGCTCCAGCTGACGTCCTTCAGCACGAGGTCGTCCGGCCGATAGCCGAAGCTCACGTGCGAGAAGCGCAACGCTTCGGCGTGTTGCGTCGTGGGCGTGACTGCTGCTGTCGGCGCGGAGTTGTCCAACGCATCCAGGGGCTCGACGGTCTGGTTCGCCAGGAAACCGAACACGCGCTCGGCCGCCGCCATGCCCGACTGGATGACGGTGTACTTGGTCGAGAGATCGCGGATCGGCACGAAAAAGCGCTGGATGTACTGGTAGAACGCCACCACCGTGCCGATGTACGCCGCTTGCTTTGCGCTGCTCTGTACGAGGCCCGCGCGCACGCTCGCATACCAGAGCACCAGCGCCACGCAGATCATCGAGACCGACTCGACCACCGAATACAGCAGAGCATCAAGGCGGATCGAGCGGTAGTTGGCCTGACGGTGCTCGTCGTTGATCGTTCGGTATTCGGCCGCGCTCGGGGCCTCGCGCCCGTAGGCTTGCACGATCTGCACGCCCTGCACTTGCTCGGAGAGGTACGAATTGAGCTCGGAGATGCGAGCGCGGATGTCACGGAAGGCCTCGCGCGCGCGTCGGCGGATCATCTCCACCGCGATGCCCAGCGGCGGCAGAGCGATGAACGTGATGAGGCTCAGGCGGTAGTCGAGCGCCAGCATGAAGCCGATGACGCCCAGCAAGGTGACGATGTCGGCCACGGCCATCACCGCACCGGACGAGAAGATCTCGCCTAGCGAGTCGACGTCGTTGGTGACGCGCGTGAGCACGCGGCCGATCGGCGTTCGGTCGTAGTAGCCGATGGTCATGCGCTGCGCGTGGCGGAACACGTCGCGGCGCAGGTCGGCCATGCTGCGCTGTCCGGCCAGCTGCATGGCGTAGGTCTCGCCGAAGCCGACGATGAACTCGACGAAGAGCGCGACCGTGAACCAGGTCATAGCGCTCGCCCAGGCGGTCTCGCTGTGCTGGACCAGCACCGAATCGAGCGTGTGCTTCACCAGGTAGGGTTGTAGCAGCGTGGCCAGCGATGAAATGGGCACAAGGCACATGGAGAAGACGAGCATCGGCCACTGCGGTCGCAAGTACGGGACGAGGCTCTTGAGCAGTCCCAGGTCACGCAGCGTCGGCGGCTCGTCGGGCGAGCGCTCGCGCGCGGTTGCGGCCGGCGTCGGTGCGACGCTGGTCGGCGCGGCTGCGGGCGGCCGCGCTGCGTCTTCGGTGGTCGCCGCGGTCTTGGCCACGTCGTTCACAGCGCACCCAGCTCTTCCTCGAGCCGTTGCCGGGCGGACAGACTGGCATACAGCCCACCGCGCGCCAGCAGCGTGGCGTGGTCGCCCTGCTCCACCACCTTGCCCGCGTCCAGCACGAGGATCTGCTCGCAGCGCTGCGCGGCCGCGATCCGGTTGGTGACCAGCACGAAGCTACGACCCTTGCCGGCTTGCTCCAGCGAATCCAGGATGCGTGCCTCGGTCTTGGCGTCCACGGCGCTCAGCGGGTCGTCCATGATCAACACGCGCGGCTCGGACAACAGTGCTCGCGCCAGGGCCACGCGCTGCTTCTGGCCGCCTGACAGCTGCACACCGCGCTCGCCGACCACGGTCTGCCAGCCGTCCGAGAGTTCGTCGATCTCGTCTTCCACGCTGGCGGCGCGCGCGGCCTGCCGGATGCGCTGGCGTGCGTGTTCGGACGCGGTCTCGGGCAGCGCGTAGCCGATGTTCTGTGCGACGGTCTGCGAGAACAGGAACGCTTCTTGTTGCGCGAAGCCCACAGTCTTACGCAGCTCGCGCAGCTTCAGCTGCGTGACGTCGTCGCCGTCGAGAAACACGCTGCCCGCGGGCGTCGGCAGGATGCGGGCCAAGAGCGCCGCGAGCGTGCTCTTGCCACTGCCGGTGCGGCCGACGATCGCGAGCGAACTCTGCGCGGGCAGGTCGAAGCTCACGTCTTGCAGCACCGGCCTGCCCGCGTACGCGTAGTTGAGGCCCTGGACGCGCAATGCGCCCGCCTGTCTCGGGCTCCTGGCGCATTTCGAGTCGGAGATGTCTGGCTCGGCTTCGAGGATCTCGCGCACGCGGTTGAACGATGCGCGGCCACGCTGCAGCACGGCCATGATGTAGCCCAGGCCCATCGTCGGCCACTTGAGGGACTCGACGTAGGCCAGGAACGCCACGAGCGTGCCGACCGTGAGTGTGCCGTTGCGCACGGCGGCCGTGCCGCGGAACAGCACGGCCAGTGTGCCGAGCGACGCGACGCCCACCATGAGCGGCCAGGTGAAGCCGCGTAGCACAACCAGCCCCATGTTCTTCTGCAGAGCGTTCTGGTTGGCTTCCTCGAACAGCGCTTCTTGTTGGGCTTCGGCGCCGAACGCGCGCACCAGGCGCACACCGGCCAGGGCTTCCTGCACGCGTGAAGACAGCGCGCCGAGAGCCTCCTGCGAGGCCTGACTGCGCGAGAACATCTGCTTGCCGAGCAGCCGCGCCACCAGCACCAGCAGCGGCAGCGGCGCCACCGCCCACAGCGTGAGCTCGGGCGAGAGCGCGAGCATCAAGGCGAGTGCCAGACTGTAGGCGAACACCGAGTTGACGATGTTCAGCAGCCCGAAGCCGACCATCACGCGCACCTGCGCGAGATCGTTGATCGCACGGCTCATGGTGTCGCCCGTCGGCATGCGCTGAAAGAACGACGGGCCGAGCTGGTGTAGCCGCGCCAGCAGGTCGTTGCGCAGCTCGAACTCCACGTCGCGGCCCACGTTGAACACGGTCGTGCGCGACACCGTGCGCACCACGCCCATGCCCGCGGCGAGCAGCCCGACCAGCGCCGCGCTGCCGGCCACGCGTCCGAGCGCGCCCGAGACCAGGGCATCGACGGCATCCTTGAGCAGCCACGGGATGCTCTTGTCGAGCGCGTTGGTGATCAACAAAAGGCCCATGCCCTGCCACAGCCTTGCGCTGTGCGGTCGCACGTATGAGCCGAGCGTGCGCGGAGCGGCGGCTGTCATGCGCGCTTCATCCTCGGGCTTGGGCGTCGCGATCCGGACGCGGGCTCTTCTGCGCGGTGCGCTCGAGGCCGCGCCACATCTGGTGTGCCTTGCCGGCGGCATGCGTGTCACCGATGGCTTCGAGCAGGGCGGGCATCACCAGTTGCACCTTGGTGTGCTGCTTGAGCACGGCGTCGAGCGCCGCGCGAAACGTCTTCAGGTCCACGTCAGCTGGCACCACGAGCTTGCCGTACACCAGACGATGTGGCTCCGGCGCGCCGTGCTCGTGCTTGCGCATGTGATCGCCGCTGGCGCAGCGTGCGCACAGTTGCTCGATGCGCGCTCGGTGCACGAACAGCAGCGCTTCGCTCGGCAACGCGGCACCGAAGGCCTGCACGTCGCCGGCCTCGTGCTCGAGCGCGACGAAGCGCAGGCGTCGCTCGTCGCCCTTTCGTAGCACCGAGAGCAGCGCGAAGCGCGGCACAGGCCGGCCCTCGTGCTCGGTGATGCCGATGGGCGTGCCGTCCCAGAGCACGAGGTCGCCGTAGTCGACGGAGGCATCGCGGAACGTGGTGCTTTGCACGACGCCATGGCACGGGCTCAGCGGGCTCACCCAGACGAGCTCGAAGGCCACGGCGCGATCGATGCCCGCGTCGTCGGTGCCGTGACCGGTGCCGATGGTCGCGGCGCGCACCTGTACCGGCGGCAGCCCCTCCACCAGCGGCATGCCGCTGGGCGACAGCGTTGCGGGCATACCCAGCGCACGCAGTGCTTCTACGGCCAGCTCACCGCGACCGAGCGCGGTCGCGCAGATCGCGATGTTCCACAGCACGCCCTTGCGATCGCCCAGCAGCGCACGGGCACGCTCGCTGGCTTGCAGCGCCTCGGACCACGCATGGCGGGCCTTGTGCACGAGGCCGAGGTTGAACCACCAATCCCCGTTGTTCGGATGGCAGGCCAGCGCGGCCTGGCAGCTCGCCAGGGCTTCGTCGTGCAGGTGCGCCAGGCGCAACGCGTTGCCGCGCGTCATGTGCAGGTAGCCAGCCACGTCCGGGTTCGCCTTGTCGGCGGCCGACAAGCCCTCGAGGGCGTGCTGGGCTGCCTGTGCTGCCAGCTGTGCGGGACCATCGGCCTGGGGAGGCTCGTCCGGCGCTTTCAGCTCGGCCGCGCGCACCAGCGCGTCGCAGGCCGCCATCACCATGCGTGGCTCGTTCGGCCAGCGCGCGAGGATGCGCTGGACCTGGGCACGCAGCCCGTCGCGGCCCGGCGTGATGCGCAAGAGCGTGAGCCAGGCCAAGGCCAGGTCCGCGTCGGCGTCGATCGAGGGCGCGAAAGGTGCGAGCGCCGCCCACGCGCGTTCGGGCTCGCGCTGCTTCAGCGCTTTTTCGACTTCGGTGAGAGCTCGCTGGATGGGGTTCACTGGCATGGTTGGCTCGGCGCCCGAGAGCGATAGCAGGCTTTCGGCGGCGCGCACATGGATTGGAGGTCGCCTTCCAAGGGTCGTGCTCGTGACGAGCCCGTTACGGTGTACACTGACTGCTCGTGGGCGGGTCCAGTCGGGCGCGCGGCCATGAGGTGCGTGTCCCGGGGGATGCGCTGGGTTTGGGGTCGGAGCGTAGTACGCAGGAAACCCGTGTCACTGCCACGCATCGCATACGGCCGTACCGATATCGGCAAACGCCGCAGCTCGAACGAGGACGCCTTTCTCGTCGATGACGCGCTCGGCTTGTACGTCGTGGCCGACGGCATGGGCGGCCACAGCTCCGGTGAGGTCGCCAGCGCAGCGGCGGTCGAGGTGCTGCACGGCATGGTGCAGCGCGAACGCGAGAACCTGTCCGCGCTGCTGCAGCTGCCACGCGACTCGAGCGTGCAGCCTGGCAGCATGCCGCCGGTGATGCACAAGGCGCTGCGCATCCTGGAGAGCGCGGTGCAGGCTGCCACCTATATGGTCTTCGGCCTGAGCGAAGCGAACCCAGAGCAACGTGGCATGGGCACCACGCTCTCGGCCCTGCTCTTGGGTGGGGAGTTTGCGCTCACGGCGCAGGTCGGCGACAGCCGTGTGTACATGGTGCGCGACGGGCAGACCGCGCAGATCACCGAAGACCACACATTGATCGCCTGGCAGCTCAAGAAGGGTTTGATCACGCCGGAAGAGGCGCGGGTCTCGCGCCAGAAGAACGTGATCACCCGCGCGGTCGGTTCGCGCGACTACGTGCAGGTCGACACCAACCTCGTGGTGATCCAGCGGGGCGACGCCTTCCTGCTTTGCTCGGACGGGTTGCACGGCTACGTAACCGATCCGGAGATCGCTACGCTCCTGCAACTGCCACCGCCGGATGCGACCGAGCAGCTGATCCAACTCGCAAATCAGCGCGGCGGCCGCGACAACATCACTTCCGTAGCGGTTCGACTAGCGTAGCGTCGGCGGCGCGGCCCAAATCGCTTGCATCGCTCGCGTCGCGCGTCTCGCCCACCCCGCCCAGCTCGCCGGTCTGCACGCCGGCTGCTGTGCGCGCCGCCCACTCGGAGTACTGCGAGTCGTGCGCAGGCGGCGGGGGAAACGACGAGTTGCGCGGGATCGCCAGGAAGCGTTCGCGCAGATGCAGGAACACCGTTTGCGTGATGCTGAGCACCGGCACGGCGAGTAGCGCGCCGAAGACGCCGTAGAAGTGCTCGCCCGTGAGCAGCGCGAACACCACGAGCACGGGGTGCACGCGCGCCGAATCCCCGAGGATTTTGGGGTTCAGCACGTTAGCTTCGAGTTGGTGGATGGCAACCACCCAGCCGAGCACCAACAGAGCGAGGCCCGGGCCCGAAGGCAACGCCACGATCACTGCCGGGATGGTGCTGAGGATCGATCCGAAGATCGGGATGAGTGACATCAACGTGGCGAGCACGGTGAGGAAGGTCCAGTACTTCAACCCGAGAGCCCAGAAGCCGATGCCCGAGAGCACGCCGTTGACCATACAGATGATGAGCTGGCCGCGGATCACGCCCGCCAGGCCCCGGTCGATGCGACGCAAGAGGTCGTCGAACTCGCCACGGCGCGTCGGCTGGTAGAACGTGCGGAAGAAATCGAAGATGCGGTCGCTCGTGATCAAGATGTAGGCCGAGAGCATCAGCGTCATCACGAAGCCAAAGATGCCGCGTGATAACGAGAGCACTAGGCCGCGCATCGTGAGTAAGAGGGACGCCGCCGAGCGCTCCGTCGTGTCCATGGCGCCGCCGAGCGCGGAAGCGAGCGCGCTGCTCAGGTCGCGGTCGCTGCGCGTGCGCGCAGCTGCCGGAGTGATGCGATAGGCGTTCTCGCCGTCGGGCGTGATGCGTAGGCCCTGTGGCGGCAACGCGATCTCGTAGCCCCCGTCGCCGCGCGGCCTGACCTGGATCGCGGATGGGTCCAGGCGCGGGCCCGCGAGTGGCGGACGCACCGAGTCATCGACGACGCGCGCTCCGTGTGTGGCGACCTCGAGAGGCGCCAGGTACAGCGCGCTCGTATCACGCAGTCGGCGCTCGGCCTCCGGGATCCACTTGCTCTTCAGCTCTTGCGCGATGCGCGGGGCTTCGCGCGCCAGCCGACTGAGCTCTTGCGCCAGGCGTGGCAGCGAGATCGCCACGACGCCGCTGATGGTGCCGAGCAGCCCGACGTAGAGGCTCACCACGACGACCCAGCGGCGCGGCGAATGACCGAACAAGCGCATGCGTTCGCCCGCGCCGACGACCGGCGACAGCACGTACGCCAGCAGCGTGGCCGAGACGAACGGCGTGAGCACATCGCGCGCCGTGATCAGCAGTGCTCCCATGAGCACCGCGGACGCGACCAGGAACCCTCGCCGTCGCCGCCGCGAACCAGGACCGGACTCGGGCAACGACGCCTCAGCCTCGGCAGCGGGCGGCGTCATCGTTGGAGCTCCATGCTCTGACGATAGCGCACGCCCGCGGGCTTGCCGAGTTGCTGAGTGCTCGTGGCTGCGGCCTATTCCTTGGTGAGGTTCTCGAGCTTCTCCTTGAGCACATCGCCCAAGGTCGCGCCCGAACCGCCGCTCGGGCCGACCGACTTTCGGCTGCCGCCCGTGGTCTCCTCGCGCGTCTTCTCCATGAACTTCATGGCCTCGACGTCTTCCTCACGCTCGGCGACGCGCTTCAGAGACAGCGCGATACGACGCTCGTTCGGATCCATCGAGATGATCTCGGCCTTGACGATCGTGCCTTCCTTGAGGAGGCCCGCCGGGTCCGAGGCGATGTCCATCGGCAGCTCCGAGACGTGCACGAGGCCTTCGACGCCCCGCTCGATCTCGACGAACACGCCGAACTCCGCCACCGACTTGACGCGGACCTCGAGGATCGTGCCGACGGGGTAGTTGTCGGGCAGACGAAGCCACGGATCCTCGTAGAGCTGCTTGATGCCGAGCGAGACCTTCTTCTCCGCGTGATTGATGGAGAGGATGATCGCTTCGACCTCGTCGCCCTTCTTGTAAAGGTCGGCGGGGTTGTTGATGCGCTGCGTCCAGCTCAAGTCGCTCTTGTGGACCATGCCGTCCACGCCGTCTTCGATGCCGACGAACACGCCGTAATCGGTGAGCGAACGGACCTTGCCGCGGATGATGTCGCCGGGGTTGTACTTCGAGGCGAACTGGTTCCACGGATCGGCCTGCAGCTGCTTGAGGCCGAGGCTGATGCGCTTGGCTTCGGTGTCGACTTCGAGCACCTGGCAGTCGACCACTTGGCCGATTTCCACGACCTTCGACGGATGTTTGGGCTTGCCCCAGCTCATCTCGCTGACGTGGATGAGGCCTTCGATGCCCTGCTCCATCTCGACGAACGCGCCGTAGTCGGTCAAGGAAACTACCTTGCCGCGGATGCGCTTGCCGATCGGGTACGACTCCTTCGCGTGCTCCCACGGATCATCCATGGTCTGCTTGAGGCCGAGCGAAACGCGCTCGGTCTCCGCGTTGTAACGCAGCACCTTGACCGTGACTTCGTCGCCGATCTTGAAGACCTCGGACGGGTGATTGACCCGGCCCCAGCTCATGTCGGTGATGTGCAAGAGGCCATCGATACCGCCGAGGTCGACGAACGCGCCGTACTCGGTGATGTTCTTGATCGTGCCGCGCACGACCATGCCCTCTTCGAGCTTCTGAAGCGTCTGCGCCTTGAGCTCGTTGCGCTCTTTTTCGAGCAGCACGCGACGCGACAACACGATGTTGCCGCGCTTCTTGTTGAACTTGATGACCTTGAACTCGAAGGTCTGGCCGATGAGCTTGTCGAGGTTGCGCACGGGGCGCAGATCCACCTGCGAGCCAGGCAAGAACGCCTTGACGCCGCCGCGGATCGAGACCTGCAGACCACCCTTCACGCGCGCCGTGATGGTGCCGGAGATCAGCTCGTCGCGTTCGCACGCGTCGCTGATCTCGTCCCACACCTTGAGCTTGTCGGCCTTCTCTTTCGAGAGCGCGACCAGGCCCATATCGTTCTCTTTCGCTTCGATGAGCACATCGACGCGATCACCCGGACTGACACTGACCTTGCCGCTCGTATCGATGAACTCGTGCGCCGGGATCACGCCTTCGGATTTGTACCCGATGTCGACGATCACTGTGTCGCGGTTCACGCGAACCACTGTGCCTTGGACGATGTCGCCCTCTTTGAGCGAGTCGGATTGAGCCAGCGTCGCTTCGAATAACGATGCGAATGTATCCTCTCCGGTAGATACGGCCTGTGTGCTCGTCATATGTGTCTAGGGAACCTTTCTAGCTGAGCCGAAGCTCCACGGTGTCGAACCGTCGTCACGCGGCGAAGGCGCCGCCCTCAGGTTGGTCGATGCGCTGTTGCGTCTGGGAGAGGCTCACCCACACGCGCGCCGTTTGTCAGGTACTGCTGCGAAAACGCACAAAGCGAGTCATCGCCTTGTCGGGCGCGGGAACTTAACAGGGGGGTATGGCCCTGTCAACCGAACGATCACGCGCCCTTGCCGCGTGCAATTTCGGCCAGACGGGTCACCACGAGGTCGATGTCCATCGCGGTGGTGTCCACGAGGATGGCGTCATCGGCGGGGCGTAGCGGCGCGACGGCTCGACCTTGGTCCTGTGCATCACGCGCCCGGATTTCTTCCAGGGTTTTCGCGAAGTCGGCCTGGACCCCGCGCCCCGCCAGCTCACGCACGCGCCGATCAGCACGCGTTTGATCGGCGGCCGTGAGGAACACCTTGGCCTCGGCGTCGGGGAAGACGACCGTACCGATGTCGCGACCTTCGAGCACGACGCCGCCGTCCTGGCCGAGCCGACGCTGCAGCTCGAGCAGCGCGGCGCGCACCTCGGCGTGCTTGGACACGTCGCTGGCGCCCATCGATATTTCTGGCGAGCGGATCTCTGCCGAGCGGTCTTTGCCGTCGATGAGCAAACTGGGTGCGCCGGTTTCGCTCGCCGCGAAGCGCAGATCGAGCCGGGCCGTGAGCGCGCCCAGCGCCGGGCCGTCGGTCCAGGCGGTGCCGCGCTCGCGGGCTGCGAGCGCGACGCCACGGTACAGCGCACCCGTGTCGACCAGCACAAAGCCCAGGCGCTGCGCCAGCTTCAGCGCCACGGTGCTCTTGCCGGCACCGGCTGGTCCGTCGATGGCGATGACTGGGCGGGTGCGCGTGCGGGTCGTCACTTGTCGGGTGTTCCTTGCAAGAAGATGTCGGCGCCGAGCGCCTGCAGCGCTTCGAGGAAACCAGGATGAGCTTGTAGCAGCGCAGCGACGCCCTGCTCAACCACGCTCTCCCCCTCACCTGCCAGGCCCGCCACCACGGCGGCCATGACGAGCTGCGGGTCGTCGCTGGCCAGCACGGCGCCGGTCGTGGGGTGGCGCAACTTGGTCACGCACAGCGCACCCGCCTTTTGCGTGGCGTCGATGCCCGTCGCGCGCAAGACGCCAAGCAACGCGCTGGCGTGTGGATCGTGGTCGGCCAGCAGCGGGTCCACGTCGTAGAGCTGTGCACCGCGCTGGGCGAAGCTGCCCAGCACGGCCAGCGCGGGCACTTCATCGCGCCCGCGCAGCAGCACTTCGCCGTCGAGCACGCCGCCGCGCAACGGGCGATGCCGCACGATCAGGTCGGCTATCGGCTCGCGGCCGGCGTCGCCGCGCGGCAGCACCTGCACGTCGGCGCCCCACAGGCGCAGCGCGTCGAAGTAGCCCGTGCGTGCGGGGTTGATGCCGACACCGCCGAGCGCGATGCGGCTGCCAGGCACGACCAGACATGCGGCCGACAGGTATGCGGCGCAGGTCGTGCAGCCCGGCAGCGCAAGCGCAGGCTGCGCCGGGATGTGGTGGTCCCAGTCGCGTGGCTCGAAGCACACGACGCTGCCGACGCGGCGCAGCGGCAAGCCGAGCATCACCATGGCGCGCTCGAGGTGATCCGGCGAGACCGTGGGCTCGCTCAGCAGTGTCGAGCCGGCGGCGAAGAGCGCGCTCACTAGCACGGCGCCTTTGGCGGCGGCGTCGGCTGCGGGCAGCTCGCAGTCGAGCGCGCTGAGTTGCTCACCGTCGACCAGTGGCGCGATGGCGAGCGGTGGTGTCGCTGGCGCGCCAGCGTGGCTGCTACGCCCGGCGATCTGCGCCCCGCGAGCGCGCAGTGGGCCAACGATGCGCTCGACCGAGCGTAGAGCGAGGCTCTCGTGCACCAGCAGGCGTGTGCCGAAGCGCTGTGCGCCGATCAGTCCGGCCAGCAGCGCGAGCGCCGTGTACGAACGCCCTGCGTCGAGCGCAGCGCTGGGCATGCGCAACCCATCCGTGCCGACACCGGTGATGCGCAGCGCTTCGGCGTCGGTTTCGATCGGCACGCCGAGCGCGCGCAGCGCGGTCAGCAAGCTGCCGAGGTGCGAGTCGAGTGGCGCGTCCGGCCAGAGCAAGGCACCGGGGCCATCGGCCAGCGCAGCCAGCACCAACGCACGTTGCGCGACTTCGGCATCGAGTGGAACGCGAACGCTGCCGGACAGTGCGCGGCCAGGGCGAACGCGTAGGCTCGCGCTAGTGCGTTCGGTCACGGTGCCGGCCCGGCCTGCTTCGCGGGAGCCTTGCACTGCGGCGGATCCATGCCTTGCAACATGCCGGCGACACGCTTCTCGATGCTCTCGAGGTCGTCCTGCCCGATCGGGAAATCCAGCTGGGCCACCTCGGCTTGCGCGCGGACCTTCGCAGCGTCGAGCACGTCGGGGAAGCCGGCGAGGTGCGCGAACACGCCGACCTGCCACAGCCAGTCGTTGACTAGCTTCACCACCGAGTCAGCCTGTTCGGCCGAGCCGAGCTGCATCGCGACCGCCAGGCGCAACCCTGCCTTCGCGTCGAGCGCGAGCGCAAGCGGCGCGTGGCTGACGTTGTGCCCGAGTGATGGGGCGCCCACGGCGCCGAGCTCGGCTTCGACCACTTCGGCGGTCGGGCCGGACGGCTGCACCTGGGCACATACGGTCTTGTGCTGGCAGTCGATGCGTTCGGCCAGCGCGCGGGTTGCGCTACCGTCCAGCCAGCGCGGGTGAGCCTCGAAGCTGATCAAGTCGAGCGAAGCATCGAGCCAACGGCCGCTTCCCAGGATCAGCAGATGCTCATCGAGCTGCGCCGCGGACAGCAGACCCGCGTCCGTGACAGAGAAGCGTCCGTGCATGCGGTGGCTGCGTGGCTTGGCGGTCGCGCCGCGGTCCTGATCGGCGAGCAGATCGAGTGCGCGCTCCACGTCGTTCGCGCCGTACTTGCCCTGCAAGAGCACGAGAAGATCGACGGGCTGGTTCGCTGTGCTGCGGCCCGCGAAGACGATGCGCGCGCTTTGCCCGGTGAGCCAGGTGAGGTCGTCGCTGCGCAGGCACGAGTGCTCTTGCGCCCAGCCACGCCAGGTGGGGAAGCTCTTGGACGCGGCAAGCTCGACGACGTCGACCGTTGCCACAAGCGAGGCGTCAGCTGGAACGAGCGCCAGCGCATCGGCCGGCACGGGCGCCTCGCGTGGCGCGGGTGCAGCGTCGCGGATGGCTGCGCTCGGTGCAGCCGGCCCGGGCGCGACGCCGCGGGTTCCCGCGCAGGCGCACAGGACCGACAGAAGCAGACAGGACGTAGTCTTCGCGTGCATGGGCGGCATGCTACACCGTTCTGCGTGGCAGCTGCGCTGCGCGTGCTCGCTCAGGTCTTGGCCAGCGCGTGCGGCAGGGCCGCGAGTAGCCGGTCGTTTTCGGCGGGCAAGCCGATGCTGATGCGCAGGTGGCGGTCGAGGGGCGCGCCGAACGGACGCACGATGACGCCCTGCCGCAGCAGCTTGTCGTAGACGGCGAAGGAGGGTTGCCCCAGGCCCACGCAGACGAAGTTTGCCTGACTGGGCGCGACCGATAGCCCCATGCCCTGAAGCGCAGCGCTGACACGGCCGCGCTCGCTGCGGTTGAGCTCTACGTAGCGCGCGACGTACGCGGCGTCGTCGAGGGAGGCGAGCGCCGCGGCTTGCGCCAGCGAGCCCACGTTGAACGGCGCGCGCACGCGGTCGAGGTAGCTCACGATTTCCTGGCTCGCCACGGCATAGCCCACGCGCAGCGCCGCCAGGCCGTGCGCCTTGGAGAACGTGCGCAGCACGACCAGACGTTCGTGCAGGTGGCGCATGCGCAGTGCCGAGGCGAAATCGGGCGCGTCCGCGAACTCGAAGTAGGCCTCGTCCACGACCGGCACGACGCTCCTCGGCAACGCGCGCAAGAAGTCCGCAAGCTCGGCTTTCGCGATGTGCGTGCTGGTTGGGTTGTTGGGATTGTCGAGGAACACCAGCTTGGTGTTGGGCCGCAGCGCGGCGTGCATCGCCGGTAGGTCCCAGTACAAGGCGTCGCGCAGCGGGACCTCTGTCATCGGCACGTTCGCGATGCGCAGCGACATCCCGTAGCAGACGAAGCTCGGTGCGCCGATCACGGCGTGATCGCTGGGGTCCGCCAGGGTGCGCACCAGCAGGTCGATCAGCTCGTTGGATCCGCAGCCAAACGCCAGCTCGCCCGGGCTCACGCCATGCTGCGCGGCCAGGCGCATGCGCAGCGCATGAGCGTGTGCGTCGGGATAGCGATGGAGCTCGGCGCTCGCTCGCGCGACCGCCTGCAGCACTTTCGGTGAAGGGCCGAGGGGGTTTTCGTTGCTCGCCAGCTTCACGGCGCCGTGGATGCCGAGCTCGCGCTCCAGCTCCTCGACGGGCTTGCCCGGGACGTACGGCTTGACGGCGGCGATGTGCGGCGCGACCAGCGGTTTCAACTCAGCGCTCCTTCAGGTTCGGGTAGCTGCCGAGCACCTTGACATACCTGCCTGCGGTTCGCAGCTCCTCGATGGAGGCGAGCACCGAACGATCGGTGATGTGACCATCGACCTCGACCAGGATCAGGTAGCGGAACTCCCAGCCGCGCGCCGGCCGCGTCTCCAGGCGCGAGAGGTTGATCTTGCGGTCGGCGAACGGGCGCAGGCAATCGATCAGCACGCCGGGCGCGTCGTGCAACGCGATCGCAATGGCGGTTCGGTCGGAGCCCGTGCGCGCTGGGAAGTCGTGGCCCACGACGACGTAGCGCGTGTCGAGATCCGCGACGTCTTCGATGGAGCTCTCGATCGGCGTGAGACCGGCGAGCTCGGCCGCGACGTCGGTGCCGAGCGCGGCCGCGTCGGCTTCGGCCGTGGCGTGCTCGGCAGCCAGCATGTGACCGTGCGTGTCGATCAGCACCGCCTCCGGGAAGCGTCGCGACAGGTACTTCTCGCAGGCCGCGAGCGCGCTTGGTGCAGCGTAGATCTTCTTCACGTCCGAGGCTCTGCCAGACTTCGACATCAGGTGGAACGCGCGACGGATCGGAACCTCTGCGGAGATCTTCACCTCGCTGCGCGCCAGCAGGTTGAGGGTCTGAGTCACAGCGCCGTCGTATGAGGTCTCGAACGGCAGAAGCCCGAACGCGGCGTGCCCGCGATCGAGCTCGGCGAGCAGGGCTTCTGCGCTGTCCACGGCGCGCAGGTGGGCGGTCGCGCCGAAGTGTTTGCGCGCGGCCAAATGGCCGAAGCCGCCGGCTTGCCCCGCATACACGACCTCGATCGGCGCGATCACGCTTGCGCACGCCGACAGCACTTCCTTCATCACGGAGCGCACGGCGTCCTTCGGGAACACGCGCACGCGCTCGATGATGCGACCGATCACTTCGCTGTCGCGCGGCAACGTGAAATACGCGTCAGGTGCGCGGCCACGCAGCTCGGCAAGGGCCGCGACTGCACTGGCTCGTGCGCTGAGCGCGTCGGCCAGTGCCTGGTCGGCCGACTCGACGGCTGCGCGAATCTCGTCGAACTGCTGCTTCGCGTCGTTCATGCCGAAATCATACACGCGCTCGCTCGGGCGTGCACTGCGGGCGGCGGTCACAGGCGCGGTCACCCGCTGTCACGGTCAGTCACTTTGCTGGCAGCAGGGCTCGCAGGCGGGCGAGCGCGACGAGCGCATCGATCGGGGTAAGTCGATCGAGGTCGAGCTCGCGCAACGTGGCCTCCACGGCGGACTCCGGCGCTGTCACCGGCACGGGCGCGAAGATCTCCAGCTGCGCGCCACTTGCGGCGCCGGGGTGTGGCAGTCGGTGCACACTCGGACCGAGCGTGCCCGTGCCCTCCAGCTCGTGCAGGATCGCACGCGCGCGGGCCAGCACGATCTCTGGGACACCTGCCAGCCGTGCCACCGCCACGCCGTAGCTGCGGTTGGCGCCCCCGGCCACCAAACGGTGCAGGAACACCACGTTCTCACCGTGTTCCTTCGCGGCCACGTTGTAGTTGACCACACCGCTGCGCAGTTCCGCGAGATCACACAGCTCGTGGTAGTGCGTGGCGAACATCGCCCGGCAACCGATCACGTCGTGCAGATACTCGGCCACCGCCCAGGCGATCGAGAGGCCATCGTAGGTGCTGGTCCCTCGACCGATCTCGTCGAGGATCACGAGTGAACGCCGCGTGGCACCGATCAGGATGTTCGCGGTCTCGCGCATCTCGATCATGAACGTGCTCTGGCCCGCGGCCAGATTGTCGCTCGCACCGACCCGCGTGTAGATGCGATCGCATAGCCCTACCCGTGCGCGCTTGGCAGGCACGAAGCTCCCGGCCTGCGCCATGATCACGGCCAGCGCGACCTGACGCATCGTGGTCGACTTGCCCGCCATGTTGGGCCCGGTGATCACCATCAAGCGGTCGCTCTCGACATCGAGCCGCACGTCGTTGGGCACGAACTGCCCGTGCGCCACGACGCGCTCCACGATGGGATGGCGCGCTTCTTCCAGCTCGAGCACGAGCGAGTCGTCGACCTGCGGTCGCACGTAGTCGTTGCGGTGGGCGATGTCGGCGAGAGCCGCGTGCACGTCGACCTCCGCGATGCGCTGCGCCAGCGTTCGCAAGCGCGGTGCCTGCTGGCCGGCCTGCTTGCGCAACGCCACAAACAGCTCGTTCTCCAGCGATCGCAGACGCTCGTCGGCATTGAGGATCTTGGCCTGCACGGCGTCGAGCTCGTCGGTGGTGAAGCGCTCGGCTCCGGCGACCGTCTGCTTGCGCCGGTATTCGGCTGGCACGGCGCCGGCCTTCGAGCGCGTGATCTCGATGTAGTAGCCGAACACTCGCGTGTAGCGGATCTTGAGCGAAGAAATGCCCGTTGCGGCTCGCTCGCGTCCCTCCAGGCGCAGGATTACGTCCTTGCTCGAGGTGCTCAGCTCGCGCAGCTCGGCGATTTGAGGCGCGTGCTCGGCGCGGAAGATGTCGCCGTTGGCGGCGCTGATCGGCGGCTCGTCCACCAGCGCTTCGGCCAGCTGCGCGCGCACGTCGCTGCAGCTGTCGGCGGGCGCGAGCTCGGCCAGCGCGTCGGGCAGCGGCTGGCTGCCCCGCTGCTTCAGCATGTCGGTGATGCGCTGCGTGCGCCCCAGCGCTTCGCGGATCGCGCCGAGGTCGCGTGGTGTTGCGATGCCGAGCGACGCCCGCGTCGCCAGCCGTTCGAGGTCGCCGAGACCCGCGAGCTCGCTGCGAATTGCGTCGCGGAACGTGGCGTCGGCCACGAAGGCCTCCACGTTGTCGTGGCGACGCCGGATGGCATCGACTTGCGTGAGCGGTGCGAGCAAGCGCCGACGCAAGAGCCGCGCGCCCATCGGCGTCTTCGTCACGTCGAGGAAGTGCAGGAGCGAACCCTTGCGATCTCCGGAGAGCGTCGTCGCTAGCTCCAGGTTGCGGATCGCGGCATCGTCGAGCGCGAGTTCCGCGCGCGCATCGTAGGGAACGATGCGCTGCACATCGAGGCGAGTGCCCGGCTGCGCATCGAGCGCATACTTGAGCGCGAGCGCTGCGGCGTCTTGGCCCGCGGGTCCCACCGCCGCGTCTTGCAGCAGCGCCTGGATCTCGGGCTCGGCCCGTGCCGCCCCGAGCCTTGATGCATCGAGCATGCGCAGCGTGGCACGCGGTAGCACGCGGCGCAGCTGATCCGCGAACGCACGCAGCGGCTCGGGCACCAGCAGCTCACGCACGTCGGCGCGCACGAGCTCCGCGAGGGCTTCGGCTTCGGAGCCGAGCTCGGTTGCGCGCACCTCGGCCGCCCCGAGCTCGAACAGCGCGAGTCCGAGACCCTGGGCGCCGCGGGTCACCGCGCCCAGGTAGTTCGCTGCGCGTGCGTCGAGCGCGTCCGCATCGAGCACGAGCGCAGGCGTCACGACGCGCACGACTTCGCGCGCGACGATGCCCTTGACCTTCGACGGGTCCTCCATCTGCTCGCAGATGGCCACGCGCTGGCCCTGCTCGATCAAGCGCGCGATGTAGCTAGCCGCTGCGTGGTGCGGCACGCCCGCCATCGGGATGGCGATGCCCTCGCTGTCTGCACCGCGCGAGGTGAGCGTCAGGTCCAGCAGCGACGACGCCAGCACGGCGTCCTCGAAGAACATCTCGTAGAAGTCGCCGAGCCGGAAGAAGAGAATCGCGTCAGGATGGGCTTCCTTCGCGCGGAAGAACTGCTCCATCGCGGGGGAACGGCGCGGTCGTTTGCCCTTGTTCTCCGCCACGTCGCATCACTGGTAGGTCATTCCGATCACCGAAGTGAACGGATCGAGCGGGATCGGCGCGAGCCCACGAATCGCGGGGTCGACCATGTACAGCTGCTGGTCGATGTCGTTGAAGCGCAGGAAGTTGGGCAGCACTCCGTGGTAGGAGCTGTAGCCGTAAGAGTTCGCATCGAGCACGACCTGCGGAACCGACGGCGGCAGGCCGATGGTCAAGGTGGTGCCGAGGTCGGGGCGAACGCGCTGGTCGATCTGAAACGCGATCACCGCATTCTCGAAGCGGGTCCGGTCATACGCGCGCGCGTTGCGCAGTGGGCTCTGTGCGCGGTCCTCCACACAGCGGCCCGAGCTGTCGGTGACGACGCGGTGCGAGAAGCTGCCGGTGCGCCGATCGATGACGGTATACGAGTTACGAGTCCGCACTGCGTAGGTCATCAACATGTCGCGGAAGCACTGGCGCACGAAGCTGTAGCTGGTGGAGCTCACGCCGCTGACCTTTGCGACCATATCGCTGCCGATGACGAGGCGGTCGGCGAACGAGCGGGTGATCGGGAAGGCGATCTCGACGTCACCCGCGACGCGAGCGTTGTCGAGCGAAACGCACTCCTCGGCGAGTGTATGGCCGGCAGTTCCGACGCGCTTTGCGCCCTCGGGCCAGTCGGTCGTCACGAGCTTGCTCGTGATCACGAGCTGATCTCCGTCGTGGTGCTCGGCCTTGAGGTCGTCGCTGCCGAGCACGCCGGCCTTGCAGAAGTTCGCCTCGCCCGCGAACTCAAGCTGACCCGTCTTGGAATCGGCGCTCCCCGCGTCCACGAAGCGCCCATGGCCGCCCTGAGTACCCGGCAGGATGCCTTCGAAGGTCGCATCCCAAAGGCCGACGGCGATCCAAGGGTCGGCGGGGGCGCACACGCGCGAGTCGCGCTTGAGATCGTGACAGAGTTGGCCGAGCGTGATCGACGGTGTCACAGCGCTGTTGTCGCCGCTGGCGGCGGCATCCAATCCCGCATCGAGCACCGCTGATTTGCCCGCGTCCGCGGTCTTCGCCGTCGCCGCGTCAGCGGTGGCCGTGGAGGCCGCGCCGGCCTGGATGCCACCGTCTACCAGGTTCGCGATCGTCAGCTGGTCCGGAAATGCCGGGAACTTGTTCGCCCCGCAAGTGATACACGCGAGTTGCTCGATCTCGGGGCTGTCGACGGTGCCGTCCGCGTTCACCAGGAAATGCCCGGTGCCGATGGTGAAGACCGGTGGGTAGTTGCCAGTCGTCGGTGCCAGGATCGGCGCCGGCTGCGTGAGGTCGATGGCCGCGAGCAGGCGCGGTCGGTGCCGCACCACGGGGTACGGGCAGGTGTGGCATTCGGCCAGCGCCAGATCGTGCACGTCCACGATGCGCACCGTGCCGTCGCTGATGCCGACGGCGACGAAGACACCGCGCAGCCGCGAGCTGGCCTGCGCCGTATTCGTGCTGTCGGTGCAGTAAAGGCGCGGATCACTGGCCGCCATGTTGCTGAGGTCGGCAGGCGCGCACGCGAGCTTCTTCGTCTTTGTGTTCTCCGTGAGCACCGAATCATCGAGCGAGATCAGCTCGAGCCCCGGGTCGGTGATGCCATAGAGCTGACGCAGCCGCGCATAGGGCGCCACGGAGGTCTGATCGAAGCCGTGCAACGGGTTGTTAGTGTCGTAGATGCCGCGCACGACCTCGATCGAGGTTGCCACCGGCTGCCCGGTGGTGAGCCTGATACCGGTCGCGCCCGGTGGGCCGAACGCGATGCGGTCGGGGCGCGAGCTAGGTTCGGAGCTCACCGACAGCACGCGATTGCCCTGGGTGACCAAGACCGACCCGTCGGTCGCGTCGATGGCGTAGACGTACTGGGTCTCCCCGGTGAAGTGCGAGCGACCGCAGTCTCCGCCGACGAGCTTGGTCGGTACCGGCGGGGTGACGGCGAGCGCGCTCGTCGGGACGCCCGTGACGATGGGTGCGAGCACTGCGGCGCCGAGATTGCCGGCCTTGATGGCGTCGAGATCGAACGAGTGGATGATGGGCAGCGTTGCGTCGGCCACCAGCAAGCGTCGCACGCAGGGCGTGCCGGCTCGGCAGAAGGCATCGACAGTCAGGGCCATGGGCCGAGGGGTTTTCGTCGCGGCGTCGGCCGGGATCGAGGTCGCGACTTTCTTCGGCGCAGGTAGCAAGAGCTGGGAGTCACACGCCTTCTGGTACGGCTCGCTCTCGGTGCCTCCGGCCGTGCTCGGCGTGGCTTTCGCAAGCGACTGGGTCAGCGGAATCAGCTGCGAAGCGGGCGTGTCGAGCGTGCCTTCCACGCAGTTGGCGCGCGCGCCGCCGCCCGCTGGCGACGTGCAGCGCTGAATCGGCAAGCGCAGCAGCGCTCCGGCGTCGGCGAAGGCCACGAAGAGTGCGTCCTCGTCGGGCGACATCTCCATCGCGCTTGGGCTCTGCGCGCCGAGTGCGGCCATGCCCGGCAGCACGAAGCGCACAGTCTGCAGCACCGGGTCTTCTCCGACATCGAGATGTCTGAACGCCGCCGTCTTGAGCACCGTGAGATCACGCGAACCTGCGTTCGCCACGTAAGTGACTTCCGGCCGATGGCGCGCAACGGCGATGGCCACGGGCAGCTCGCCCACGGGCACGAAGGTGTAGCCTGGGATGTCCGGTCGGCTGTCGATCACGCTCTTGTTACGCAGATCCACGGCAGCGACCTCACCGCGGCTCGTCTGGGCGAGCAGCGCATGCATGGCCGTGCTGGTGTCCGGGCCACAGATCGTGGCTGCGGGCCTGCCCACCGTCGTCGCGCCCGCGGCGACCGTCGGATAGCAGCACTCGATGGGCACCGGCAGCGGGTTGTTGCCGTCCTGCGTCTGGATACACACGAACGCCACGGCACCCGGACGATCGAAGGTGGGCGGCGACGGAGGCGGCACCTGGTTTCCGCACCCCACGAGCCAAACCGCGAAGCATCCCAGCGTCCACAGCCAGCGCGTCATTTGAACTCCTGAACCGGTCGTGGCGAGCCGAGCGTTGCGATCACCTCGGCCGAGGTCGGGCCCGCATGGGCTCCCTGCACCACCGGCGCGAGATCGAGGATGCGAACCACCGATGAACGGAAGTCCGCGACGTACAGGCGCTTGCGCACGTCGTCGATGCCAAGCTCGAACGGCCCGCTGAGGTTGTGGACGATGGAGAGCACCTCGCCATCCAGCAAGTCGATCACGTAGATCTCGCGCGCGTCGAAGCAGCTGACGACCACGACCGAGCGTCCGGCCACGTGGCCCAGAGTCAGGCGCGAAGGACCTGCCCCGACCAGCACCGTTCTGCGTGCCGGTGCGCTGACCGCGTTGCCGACGTCCGACGTCTGAATCTGTGGCACGTCGACCCAGAGCAGCGCTGCGGGGTTTCGGCTGATGACGAGAGCCTGCCCGGGGAGCTCGTCCGTGAATGCCAAGCTGCGCGTGTCGAGGGTGGCACTCACGCCGTCGATGTCGAGGATGCCGTCATCGTATAGGGCCGACTGCTGCGTCGCTCCGAGGTTCAGCGCGACGCCGACGCGGCCAAGCACCTTCGGGCCACTGCCAGCTGCGGTCAGCCGATCGTGCACGCTGAAGTAGGCGCGTCGCGTGCGGTGATCGAACGCGATGGCGGTGGGTTCTTGCACGAGGCCAGTGACCACGTCGACGAGCGTCGGGCCGAGAGTCTGTCCGCTCTCGGCCTGCTCCAGGAAGAGGCTGACCTGCCCGCCGCGATGTGCGACCAGCACGAAGTCGCCCTTCAGCTTGCCGGCATTCGGGTCGGCAGTTTGATCGGGCTCGAGCAAGTCGCGGGCATTGCCGGTCGCGAGGGCGATGCCTTCTGGCGGATAGCTCAGGTTCCGCGGGTTCTGCAGCGGGTCGCCGCGTTGGTGGTCGGGGTCGCAGTGGCGGCCGGTGTTGCCGCAGCGCAGCAAGCCATCCGCATTCTTCTTCACATCCACGGTCTCATCGGTCTCGATGAACGTGAGGCTCGCGTCGGCGCGATTCGTCATGTAGAGGTGCTTGTGATCGCCCGACGGCGCGACGCCGGTCGCGAACGAGCTCACGAGCACTTCGTCCACGAGGAAGCTCGTGGGGTCGATCTTGCAGTCGATGCCGGGGGCGCTGGCGCACTGACGAGCAATCTGCTTGTCCAGAGCCGCGAGGTCGTAAGCCTGCACGCTGCCGCCGTTGTAGCGCAGGTCGAAGTTCGAGTTGATCAGGTACAGGAAGCGAGGCGCCGCGCTGCTGCTCTGCCCCGAGAGCGCAAGCGCCGTGGGGAAGTACAGGAGCCCACGCGGCGGGTCGTCGCCCGGGTTATTGAGGTTGCAGGCGCTGCTCGTCAGCACGAGGCAAGCCAGCAAGAATATGGAACAAAGTGATGCGGCACGACGCATGGCGTGCGCACCGTAGTCGGTCGCGACAGCGCCCGCAACCCAGTGCTGCAGTCGCGCTCGACTGTCCCGCGGCAGCCGGCGGCGGCGGGCGGCGGCGGCGGGCGGCGGCGGGCGGCGGCGGGCGGCGAAAGGCCTAGCGGCTGCTCAGTTCCACGGATCGAGCACTTCGGTCTGGACGCGGCCGCTCTTTTGACCGCCCGCTGCCGCGGGCTTGTCGCCTGCAGGCGCGGCGCCGTTCTTGCTCTTGGGCTTGGAGGAGCCTGCGTGCGTGCTCGCGCGCGGCTCCTCGGCCTTGGGCTTCTGCGTGAGCTTGACGGTGAGCGTGTCTTCGGTGAGCGCGGAGATCACGATCGCCTTGCTCTCGTAGCCAGTCGCGCGCAGCTCGAGGTGCAGCTGCTTGTCGCCGTCGGGCTTGGCCACCGTGTACGGCGCGTTGCCGACCAGCGAGCCGTCTACGTAGACCTCGGCCCCCGCAGGTTCGGCCGCGACGGTGACTTTGACGGGTGCAGCCGCAGGCGCCGCTGGTGGCGCGGCTGCCGGTTGCGGTGCCTGTTCGGCAGGCTTGGCTGGGTCGCTGGCAGGCTTCACGACGTTCGCGGCCTCGCTGCCCTTGCCGCCCGACATCATCGCGACCACGCCGCCCACCACCAGCAGCGCGACCACGCCGATGCCGATGTACAGCGGCGTCTTGTTCTTGCGCAGCGCGAGCTCGGGCTGTCCCATGCCGACGCTGACGCGCGCCTCGACGCCGGTCAGCGTGGCCTGTCCACCGGCGGCGCGATCGACGCGCTCCATCACGGCCTTGGGCGTGAGCCCGTGCTCGATGGCCTCGAGATCGGCGGCTAGCTCCGCCATGGTCTGGTAGCGGACATCGGCCTTCTTCTGCAGGCACTTCAGGATCACAGCTTCGAGCGCGGGCGGCACGTCGACAGGCGGCGGAAGGTCGTGCGGTGCGATCGGGTTTTCGTAGAGGTGCTTGGTGAGGATGCCCATCAAGTTGTCGGCATCGAACGGCACCTTGCCCGTGGCCATCTCGTACAGGATCACGCCGACCGCGTAGATGTCGGTGCGATGATCGACGTTGGTGCCAGCGCACTGCTCGGGAGACATGTAGTGCGGCGTTCCGAACACCTGGCCCGCTTGGGTGAGCTTGCTGGTGTTGCCGCCGACCTTCGCGATACCGAAGTCGAGAACCTTGACGAAGTCTTTTTCCGAACCGCGCTCCACCAGCTGCACGTTGTCGGGCTTCATGTCGCGGTGGACGATGCCGATTTCGTGGGCTGCGCCGAGTGCGCCCGCCAGCTGCTTCACCACGCGGATCGTGCGCTCGGGCGGGAACTTGCCCTGAGCCATCGCGTCGGTGAGCGAACGCCCACTGAGGAACTCCATCACGAAGTACGTGGAGCCGTCGGGCAGCGAGCCGAAGTCACTGATGTCGATGATGTGTTGGTTACCGATCGCCGATGCGCTCTGCGCTTCTTGCCGGAAGCGGGCCACGATCTCGTCGTTCTTCGAGACCTCGGGCCGCAGCACCTTGATCGCCAGAGCCTTGCCGAGCGTGGTGTGCACCGCCTTGTAGACGATGCCCATGCCGCCTTCGCCCAGGACCTTCTCGACCCGGTAGCGACCGTCCAGAACCTGACCGATGAGCGGGTCGTTCACGTGCCTGCTGTGCACTCCGGTCGGGGCGGCCCCGGCGCCCGCCGCGGCCTGCGTGCCGTTTCCACCTTGTTCAGACATGCCAAGCGGTCCTTGCTGCGGTGTCCAAGAGTGTGACCCAACCCCAAACGACGTGCGACGACCGGCCACGAAAGTCGTTCACACTGGTAAGAAAGACAGCTTCTCATGATTGGTCATTCGCGCAGGACGGTCAAGTTCCGCCCGGGCTTTCGCATCGCTGAATCTGCACGGATTCCCGCGTTGCGCGCCGGCCCGCGGCTTTCGCCCGTATAGCGTGCGCTGCGCACCCGCGCCCACGTTGGCGCCACCGGCGGTGCTCAGTCTTCGTCCTCGATCTCGAAGACCTCGCGGTCGGTGTTCGGTGTAGCGTCCGCGTGCTCGGAAGCTTCAGGCTCGGGTGCGCCCAGGTGGTCGTCCCGGACAGCGGCTTCGCTCTCGGCGGGCGGCGACGACGGCTCGGCGCCGCCCTCTTCTTCCTCGACGCGCTTGGCCGCCTCCGCAATCGCGAACAGCTCCTCGTCGCCGATCTCCGGCAGCTCGTCGGCCGCAGCGGCTTCGCTGCTGTCCTGTGCCGCCGCTGCGAAGTCGGCTGATTCTCCGGTCTTGCGCTGGAAGAGCGCGCGGTTCTCCTCGGTCAGGTCGGTGAACTCACGCAGGGTCGGCAGCTCCTGCATGCCGCGCAGACCGAAGAACTCCAGGAAGTAGGGGGCCGTGCCGTACAGCAGCGGGCGCCCGGGTTCGTCCTTGCGGCCCAGGATCTTCAGCAGGCCTCGCTCCAGCAACACCTTGAGGGCGGAGCCGCTGTCGACGCCCCGTACGTCGTCAATCTCGGGCCGCGTGATCGGCTGCCGGTACGCGACCAGGGCCAGGGTTTCCAGCTGCGCGCGCGTCAGGCGAACGGGTCGTGCCGCCACCAAATCTCGCACGAACGGCGCGCTTGCCGCCGCCGAGCGGAACTGGAAACCGCTGGACACCTCGACGAGCTCGATGCCGCGGCCCGAGTACTCTTGCACCAGCTCCAGCAAGAGCTCGCGCACTTCGGCCGACTTCGCTTTCACGATGCGGGCCAGTTGCTGGGCCGTGATGATCTGGTCGGAGACGAAGACCAAGCTCTCGAGCACACGCTTCAGGTGCTCGCGGGTCTTGGGCGCCTCTGCGGGCGGCTCGGTCCGGATCGGCTCCGCTTCGGCGTCGCTGTCGGCGTCGGCGTCTGTGTCGTGGGCTGCGTCCGTGTCGGTGTCCGGCGCTTCGTCCGCGTCCACTGCGGTCGACTCTGCGGTCCCTGCGTCCTGCGCGCGCAGCTCGGAGACCTCGGACACCAGCTCTGGCGCTGCGTCTTGCGGGGTGTCGTCCGCCACGGGTTCGACTTCGGCTTCGCTGCTCGCGCGGTTCGACTCGGACGCGGACTCGCTCGTCGCGCTATCTTCCGGCGTCGTCGGTGCTTCGGCAGGTCGTCTGCTGCGTTTGCGAGGGTTCATAGGTCGGTCTCGTCAATCAGAGCCTGCGTGGCCGGCTCGGTTGAAGTCGGTCGTAGCTCGCCAGCGGTGTCGTCGGGCGCCATCGGGGCTGGCACCGTGTCAGCTGCATCGGCAGCATCGGTGACTTCGGTCGTGTCGGTGGCCTCAGCGACGCCCGTGGCTTCAGCGTCGTCGGTAGTCTCAGCGGCGACAGTCCCCTCGGTCGGCGAGGCGAGTGATTCTTCTTCGGCCTGGCTCGCGAGCGCCGCGACGTCCGGCGATTCAGCCTCCACGTCGGGGTGCGCTTGCGGCTCCGTGTCGGACGGGACGAACGGCTCGCGCGGGCCGCGTTCCGAGGCGGGCGGTATCGTGGGCGCATCCGCGTCGAGCAGCGCGTATTGCACGTGCAGCGGCGACGCCGGATCCGACTGGTAGATGCGCGTCATGCGCAGCTTGGTCATCTCGAGCAGCGCCATGAACGTGACCACGACTTCGTAGCGCGTGCGATCCCCTTCGAACAGCTCCTCGAACGTGCACTCGCGCTTGCTGCGCAGCAGGTCGGCAAGCTGCGAGATGCGCTCGTGGATGGTGATGCGTTCGGCGCTGACCTCGAGCGCCACGCGACCCTTGACGCGCTTGAGGATGCCCTGGAACGCGTCGAGCAGCTTGTAGATCTCGATCTGCGCGAGCGGCGCAGGACCCTGTGCTTCGGGCGCGGGCATGCCGCGTGCGAACACGTCGCGACCCTCGAGTGGACGTGCGCCCAGCTCTTCGGCCGCGGCGCGGTACTTTTGGTACTCGAGCAGGCGCCGGATCAGCTCCTCGCGTGGGTCGCCCAGGTAGACCTCGTCCGGTTCATCGGGCTGGTCGAGCGGCGACGGCGGCAAGAGCATCTTGGACTTGATGTGCGCGAGCGTCGCCGCCATCAGCAGGTACTCGCTGGCGACGTCGAGATCGAGCTCGCGCATCATGCCGAGGTACTCGAGGTAGCGCTCGGTCACGAACGAGATCGGCAGATCCAGAATCGGTAGCTCGTGCTTCCTGATCAGGTGCAAGAGCAGGTCGAGCGGCCCCTCGAAAGTCGGGAGCTGGATGCGGAACTGCGCATCTGCTGGGATGGTCGGCTCGTCCATGACGGGGCGGGGAGCTAACTATCTCCGGCAGCCGGGTGTCAACGTTCGCCGCGTCACAATGCGGTATCACGGCCCATAGAGGTGGGCATCAACCCTACCCGTTCGTTCACGCCACTACCAAGCGTCTGCGCAAAGGGGTGTTCGGCATTGATGCCTGGCACGAAGATCGGCACTCTCTTCAGGTGACCCTGCCATTTTCCAGAGTGCACGGAGCGGCACCGGGATGAGCCAAGCATGCGCGCGCTGCGGGGGCCAAGTGACCCAGGGCTCCGCGGTGTGCGGGCGCTGTGGAGCACGTCTGCCCGCACCTGCGCAGAACAGCGCCGCCGGCTGGGGCGGGCTCGACATCGAGCGCAACGCCTTGCCGCAGTCGGGGGCAACGTCCAACACGTTGTCAGGTGCGCGCGCGCCGGCCTCGTCGCGGACCACAGGCACGCGGCGCGCAAATCCCGAGGCGAGCGCGGCGTCGCAGCGCATGCCGGCGTCGCCTGCGTCGCCCAACTCGCGGTCCCTGGCCACGCAGCGCTCCTCCGTGACGCGCGCTAGCGCCCCGGGCAATCAGGCAGCGGCCAGCGCTGCTGCTGCGGCGCGCGTGGCGGCCGTCGTGCAGTCGACGCCTGCAGCCGTTCCCGGTGTCAGAACGAATGCGGACCAAGCCCTCTCCGGCGTGAATGGCTACGGTGACCTCGAGAATCTCACCGGCTTCGACGGTGCGCCGGCCCTCGACCTGGTCTCCGTTCCGCCCCCTCGCCCCGCGTCGTCGCCACCCGCGGCGCAGACACCCGCTTCGCTGGAGCGCAGTCGGGCCGACCAAGCGCGCGCGCTGGCCGCCTACGGCGATGCGCCCAAGAAGCTGTACCAGACGGTTCCGTATTTCATTCGTGTGCTCATGCGCAAGCGCGAGCTCGATGCGGAGCTGGCGTCGATCACGCCAATGCGCAAGCGGCTGGACGGCCAAGCCGAAGATGCGATGTGCGCGCTCGCGGAGCTGTACTACGGCCAGCGCACCGACCCGCGGCTGAAGCCCCTGGCGCAGCAGCTGCGCGTGGTGGCCGAGAGTCAGAGCCACGTCGGCGCAGAGGAAGCCGCCGGCGCGCGCGTCGCGGAGCAGCACAAGCGCGAGATCGACCGCGTCTTGGCCGACATCCACAAGCTCGAACGGCAAGCGGAGCCCCTGCGCAAGCGCGAAGCGGAAGCTCAGCACCGGGCCGATACGCACAAGGCACAGATCCGCCGCAACGAGGCGCTGGTGCGCAAGGCCGAGGCCGAGATCAAGGCACTCAAGACCTCCACGGATGTGACGGCCATCGACCGCATCACCGCGCTCGAGGCGGATCGGCAGGCGCATCACGGCGAGATCCAGACGCTGAACGTGCAACTTTTGCCATTGCAGGAAGACCTGGGCGCCCTGCGGCGCGAGCTCGCCAAGCAACTGGGCACCATCACCGCGCTCCACGAGGAGCAGCGCAAGCTCAGCTCCGTGGCGGACCGCGAAACGCAGCGCCATCGCTTGACCACCGGTGGTGCGCGCACCGCCCACCGCGAAGCCCTGCGGTCGCTGGCGACCGCTGCCTTGCGCGCGCAGCTCGGTGGTTTCTTTCCCGAGCAGGCGAAGGTCGCCGTCGAGGCCGAACAGCGGGCTGCGAAGAAGCGCGAGGCGGAGGAGGTGCAGCGAGCCGCCGCGAGCGCCTACGACGACGCCAAGTACAAGCAGGGCATGTTCATTTTGGTTGGCGGCACCGCGTTCGTCTTTTTGGTGTTCGCAGGGCTCATCGTGCTCTGAGTTGGCAGCGCGCGTCGAGCCCGCGCAGCTCACGCATCGAGCGCATCGAGCGCTTCGAGCACGGCGTCGACGTGGCCCTTGACCTTCACCTTGCGGAAGATCTTCTTCACCTTGCCCGCCGGGTCGATCACCACGGTGGTGCGGATCACCCCGACGCTCTTCTTGCCGTACAGCGTCTTCTCGCCCCAGGCGTCGTACTTCTCGAGCACCTCGTGGTCGGGGTCGCTCAGCAGCGGGAAGGCCAGGCCGTACTTCTGGCCGAACTTGCAGTGTGACTCGATCGAGTCGCGGCTGACGCCGAGCACCACGGCATTGCGCTTCTTCAGCTGCGGCAACGCCTTCTGGAAGTCCTGGGCCTCGAGCGTGCAGCCCGGCGTGCTGTCCTTCGGGTAGAAGTAGAGCACCACGGACTTACCGGCGAAGTCCTTGAGCGACACCTTGCCGCCGCCGGAGCTGGCGAGCGTGAATGCTGGCGCGCGCTTGTCTTCTTCGAGCATGGCCATTCTCCTGGCAGAGCCGCGTGGGCTCGTTGCGAGGGCCTAGACCTGCATGCGGCACGGCCAACTGTCAATGGTGGGAGCAGCCGCAGGGCGCGCCGCGCCGGCTTCGACCGGCGCAAACGCGTGTCTTGTAGGGTTGGCCGCCGCTCGGTGTTAATCTGTTCGGACGATGGCCCAGACGCTGGTGATCGGCGACGTCCACGGTTGTTTGCACGAGCTCGAGGATCTGCTCGATGCATGTGCCTATGCCTCGGGCGATCAGCTGATCCTGGTCGGGGATCTGGTCGCCAAGGGTCCGGACTCGCGTGGCGTGCTTCGGCTTGTGCGCCAGCTGAAAGCCCGGGCGGTGCGGGGCAATCACGACCAAGCCGTGCTGCGCTGGCATGCAGCGCTGCACGCTGGCACGGCGCCGACCCAGGGCACGCATCACTTGCGCCTCGCGCGCTCGCTCGACGCCGACGACTGGTCCGTGCTGCTGGCATTGCCGCTGTTTCTGCGCCTGCCGGAGCACGCAGCGATCGTCGTGCATGCGGGGCTGGTGCCGGGCATCGAGCTGGAACACCAGGCCCCGGACTTACTCATGAACATGCGGACGCTGCGCGCTGACGGCACCGGCTCGCGTCGTGCCGAGGACGGCGTGCTGTGGGGCTCGCGCTGGCGGGGCCCGGACCTGGTGCTCTTCGGACACCACGCGCTGGCGGGCTTGCAGCGTCACCCACACGCAGTCGGCCTCGACACCGGCTGCGTGTACGGCGGCAAGCTCAGCGCCTACGTCCTGCCGCAGGCACGCGTGGTGTCGGTGCCTGCCCGTGACGTCTACGTTCCGATCGACAGCGAACCGCCGAAAGGCTCGTCGTGAGCCTGCCGGTGCCCGCGCAACCGGCGCGCGTGTTTGCGGCCAGCTTGGCCGTGCTCGACGAGCAAGTTGTCGTGGTGGTGCCGCTCGCACCCGATGCCGACGCACGCCCGCGCGAGGCCATCGTGTTGCGCGACGAACGCGGTGTGCTGCGTGCATATCGCAACCTGTGCCAGCACTTGCCGGTGCCTCTCGATGCCGGCTCGCGACGCTTCATCTTCTCCGGCTACCTGCTGTGTGGCACCCATGGCGCGCGCTACCGTCTCGCTGACGGGCTGTGCGTGCATGGTCCGTGCCTTGGCAAGGCGCTGCGCGTGCTGGAGATCGAGTGCGTCGGTGACCAGCTCTTCGTGCTCGACGCTGGCCAGTGAGCCGCGCTCTGCACGCCGCTGCCCTCGTCGGCAGCGCAACGGCAAGCCGGTCGGCGCTCACGGCACGCTCACGCGAGACACGCTCACGCGAGACTGGTGGCCACGGGTCCTGCGCCGCGTACGGCGGCCGGTGCCGAACGCACACCCAGCCGCGCCCAAGGCACGTCTTCGCTGTGCTGCAGGATCTCGCGTCGCGCCGTGAGCACCTCGCAGCCGGTCTTCGTGACTACGATCGTATGCTCGAACTGCGCCGACAGCGAGCGGTCGGCCGTGAGCACGGTCCACTCGTCCTCGAGGACTTCGCAGGCGTAGTCGCCGAGGTTGATCATGGGCTCGATCGTGAACACCATGCCGGCCTTCAGGCGCTTGCCGCTGCCGCGCGTGCCGTAGTGCGGCACCTGCGGGGCGGTGTGGAATTCACGGCCGATGCCATGGCCCACGTAGTCGCGCACCACGGAGCAGCCCTGGGCCTCGGCATAGCTCTGGATGGCTGCGCCGATGTCGCCGATGCGTGCGCCCTCGCATACCTCGGCGATGCCCAGCTCGAGACAATGGCGCGCGACCTCGGTCACGCGCTTGGCGTCTTCGCCGGGCGTTCCGACGTAGAACGTGGCGCTGGTGTCGCCGTGAAAGCCGTTCTTGGCCGGCAGGTACGAGGTGACGTCCACGTTCACGATGTCGCCGTCGTGCAGCGTGCGCTTGCTCGGGATGCCGTGGCACACGGTCTCGTTGACGCTCGTGCACACGCTCTTGGGAAAGCCGTGATAGTTGAGCGGCGACGGCCACGCGCCGTGCTTGACCGTGTAGTCGTGCACCAACGTGTTGATCTCGTCGGTCGTGACGCCCGCCTGGATGTGCCGGCCCACCATCACCAACGTGTCGGCGGCCAGCTGACAGGCCTGGCGCATCCGCTCCAGCATGGACGGAGTCATGATTTCAATCGCGCTCAAAGCTCACTCCCCAGCGCACAAACCTAGGGTCTGCCGAGTGTTGCGGCAACCCCGGGCGGCCTCGCGCACAGAGCGACAGCGGCTCGCCGAGCTCAAATCGAAGCCAGCGTGTAGATGATCGTCACGCACGTGCCCAGAAACGCCAAACCAAAGCCGAACAAGCGGGGTCCGGTCCAGTAAGCCTCTTCGCGCGCGATGCGTGCGCTGCGTGCCTCGTCCGATTCACTCACGGCGTGCCTCCCTGCAGAGTCGGCGGGTTCTTACCTGTGCCAGGCGGCGGCGTCAATCGCGGACCTGCACGGGCACCCGGTGTCGGCGGCCGCGCCCGGGGGCTCGCGGCGCCGGAAAAAGAAAACGGCCCGACGGGGGCATCCGTCGGACCGTCAAAGGCGTGCTCGAGCTGGCAGGCGCCGAGCACGCACAAGATTGTGGGTGGGCTCAGTCGAAGTCGAGCTCGGCCGGTGCGCGCTCGGTCCAGTCGTCGTGGCCCGCTGTGAAGGTCGCCTCCGCCTCGAGGTCGGCGACCGAGAAGCCGACCTTCTGCATCGGTCGCAGCTCTTCTCGCTCGAACTCCGCGAACGACCCGTAGTTCTTTGGAACGCCAAACGGAATCATCGGCAACACCCTCCTGTCGGGGGACGCTTGAGGCCGCGCATCATGATCGAGACCCGCACCAGCGGAGACCCTATCCAGCCGCGCCGTGGAGGACTACAGTGTCCTACACCGTCGCAGACGCTACCACCGTCGCGCACCTCAACAAAAAAAGCAGCACGTTGAATCCGCGGTAGGTGGTTGCTAGTAGACTGCCGCCGATGAGCCGCGTGGTCGCCATATCGAATCAGAAAGGCGGCGTGGGTAAGACCACGACCGCGGTGAACCTCGCGGCTAGCCTGGCGGTGGCCGAGCAGCGCGTGCTGTTGGTCGATGTCGATCCGCAGGGCAACGCTTCGAGCGGCGTGGGCGCGTCCGACCGTTCCATCGAACGCTCGCTCTATCCCGTGCTGTTTCGCGAGGCCACGATCCGCGACGTGGCGCGCCCCACGGAGCTGCCGTTTCTGCAGGTGGTGCCGGCGTGCCGCGATCTTGCCGGTGTCGAGATCGAGCTGGTGGATGCGCCGGACCGAGCGATGCGCTTGCGCGAAGCGCTCGAGCCGGTGCGCAACGACTACGACTTCATCTTCGTCGACTGCCCGCCCTCGCTCGGCGTGCTCACCATCAACGCGCTGGTCGCCGCCGACGTGGTGCTCGTGCCGATGCAGGCCGAGTACTACGCGCTCGAGGGCCTGTCGGATCTGGTCGGCACGATCGATCGCGTGCGCGGCACGCTGAACCCGGCGCTGCAGCTCGACGGTGTGCTGCTGACGATGTTCGACCCGCGCAACAACCTCTCCAACCAGGTCGCAGACGAGGTGCGCAAGCACTTCCACGTGTTCGAGACCGTGATTCCGCGCAACGTGCGTCTGGCCGAAGCTCCCTCCTACGGACGCCCCGCGATCCTGTACGATGCGGGCTCGCGCGGGTCACATGGCTATCTGAGCCTGGCGCGTGAGATCCTCGATCAGCGCCCACTGGCGCGCGCTTGAGTGAGAGATCGCGGAGCAGCCTTCGGCTCTCCGCTTGAATGAGATACCGCGGAGCAGCCTTTGAACGACGCGAACAAGCGACGCCTGGGACGTGGCCTCGATGCGCTCTTGCCGGCGAGCGCGTTACCGACTGCGGGCAACGCACCGATCGCGGCCGCTGCGGCTGACGGCTTTCGCGCCAAGATCGAAGACCTCCACCCCAACCGTGCTCAGCCGCGCACGCGCTTCGACGACGCGGCGCTCACCGAGCTCACTACCTCGATCAAAGAGATTGGCGTGCTCGAGCCGATCCTGGTGCGTAGGCGTGCTCAGGGTGGCTACGAGATCGTGGCGGGCGAGCGGCGCTGGCGTGCGGCGCAGCGCGCGGGCTTGCGCGAAGTGCCCGTGTACGTGCGCGAGCTGACGGAGAAGCGTGCGTTCGAGGCCGCGCTCGTCGAGAACATCCAGCGCGAGGATCTCAATCCGCTCGAGACGGCGCGTGCGTTCCAGCGCTTGCTGGAGGAAGACGGGCACTCGCACGAGACGATCGCTGCGCTGATTGGCAAGGATCGTTCGACCGTCGCCAATGCGTTGCGCCTGTTGAAGTTGCCCGAGTCGGTGATCGATCTGATCGAGACCAAGGAGCTGAGCGAGGGGCACGGTCGCGCGCTGCTCGGCGCCGGCGATGTGGCCACGATGCAGAAGCTCGCTCGCGAGGCCATCGCGGGCGGTTGGAGCGTGCGCGAGACCGAACGGCGTGCGCGCAGCGTGGCCCAGCAGAAGCAGGCCGCAGCGCAGATCCAGCCCAAGTCGCCCAACACGCGCGACCTCGAGGAGCGGTTGACGCGCAGCGTCGGCACGCGTGTGACGGTGGCCGACCGCAAGGGCAAGGGCCACCTGAACATCGCGTTCTCGAGCTACGACGAGCTCGATCGCTTGATCGAGATTTTCGAGAAACGCTGAGCGCTGCCGCCGTGCGCGGCGGTGCGACGCACGCGAGCTTCAAGCGCAGGCGCTAGCGCTTGGCCGCTTCGCGCGCTTCGGCGGCGGCGAGCGTGTTGGACAGCAGCATCGCGATGGTCATCGGACCGACGCCACCGGGCACCGGCGTGATCCAGCTCGCGCGCTCCTTGGCCGCGTCGAAGGCTACGTCGCCGTGCAGCTTGCCATCGGCGCCGCGGTTGATGCCCACGTCGATCACGACGGCACCGGGTTTCACCCACTCACCGCGCACGAGTGCTTCCTTGCCGACGGCCGCGATCAGGATGTCGGCTTCGGCGCAGACCTTGTCGAGGTCTTTGGTGCGCGAGTGAGCGATGGTCACGGTGGCGTGACGTGCCAAGAGCAGCTGCGCGATCGGCTTGCCGACGAGCGTGCTGCGACCGACCACGACGGCGCGCTTGCCGAACGGGTCGTAGCCGACCTCATCGAGCAGGCGCATGCAGCCCATGGGCGTGCAAGGCACCAGGCCCGGCCGGCCTAGACACAAGAGACCTGCGTTCACGGGTGTGAGGCCATCGACGTCTTTGCCCGGATCGATGGTGCCGATCACGGCTTCGGCATCGATGTGCTTGGGCAGAGGCATCTGAACCAGGATGCCGTCGACCGCGGGATCCGCGTTGAGTTGCGCCACGAGCGCGAGCAACTTGGCTTGCGAGGTGTCAGCGGGCAGCCGATGCACGGCGCCACGCATCCCGACCTTCACGCTGTCGCGTTCCTTGTTGCGTACGTAGACCTGCGAGGCAGGGTCCTCGCCGACCAGCACCACGTCGAGCCCGGGTGCGCGTCCGTACTTTTGCGTGAACGCCGCGACGCGACCGGTGACTTCGGCCTGGACCTTCGCTGCGATCGCCTTGCCGTCGATGAGCTGTGCCGTCATGGGGACCCTCGTTGTGGGCGCCATGACTATCAGCCCTGCGCGCGGCTGGGAAGTGTGCTCAGGGCGCAGCGCTGGGGTTGCGCGCCCGGCGCGCGAGCACGGGCCATGCGGCTGCAACCGCGCCGAGGATCAGCACGCCGATCAGCTGCGAGGTGCTCAGCCCCAGGAGCGCACCGCGATCATCGGCGCGCAGGTACTCCACAAAGAAGCGCAGCACCGCGTAAAGCGCGAGGAAAAGCAGCAGCACCTGACCGTCGAAGCGTTTCCTGGGCAACGCGTAGGCGATGAGCCAGGCCGCGAGCGCGAGGCAACCGGCCGCTTCGTAGAGCTGTGTCGGGTGCACGGGCAGCGAGACGAGGTTCTTGCTCGTGATCAATCCAGCTTGGAACTGCGCGTAGCTGGCGGGCGAGCCTGCGGGGAAGGCGATCCCGAAATGACTGTGCGTCGGGAGCCCGAAGCAGCAGCCGCCGAGGAAACAACCGAGGCGCCCGAAGAAGATGCCCAGCGGCAGCACGGCGCCGACCATGTCGACGCCTTTGCCCACCGGGAAGCGCTCGCGCTTGAGGAACGCGATGCCGGCGACGGTGGCGACGAGCAGCCCGCCGTAGTAGGCGAGCCCGCCGTTCCAGAACTCCGCCCAGGCAAAGCAGTCGCGCTGCACGGCGTGGCACAGCTGGGTTGCGAGGTCCCAGCGACCGCTCAGCTCCTTGCATTCGGCGGCGCTGTCGACGGCGCGCCAGACCACGGCGTCGGGGTTGGTGCACAGGTGCACGTAGTCCCAGAAGTAGCCGTCGGCGATCACGTGCAAGAGCCGCCCGCCGAGCACGCCGGTGATCAGCGACAAGAGGCTGAGGTCGATGATGATCTCGTGATCGAGGCCGCTGCGCTTGGCCAGGCGTGCGGCGACGAAGGTCGCGGCCGCGAAGCCGAACATCAGCATCACGAAGTAAGCCGGCAGCGGCTCGCCGAACAGCTCGCCGAAGCTAGGCTTCATGCGTGCTCCAGCTCCAAGCGGGCTCGCTCACCGGCCCGGCGACTGCGCGGGCTTCTGGGCTTTGCGCGCTGCGTCGGCCTGGGTGGCAGCGGCTTTCTGCGGCGAGAGGAAGCCTTCGATCAGCAACAGGATCACGCCGACGGTGATGGTGGAGTCGGCCACATTGAAGGTGGGCCACGAGTGCTCCACCCCGTGGCGGATGAAGAAGGCGTGGATGAAGTCGACCACGTAGCCGAGCCTGAAACGATCCACGAGGTTGCCGATGGCACCCGAGGCGATGAGCGGCACGCTGATGGCGAACAGGCGCCCGCCGTAGCCGGTCACGAAGAGCCACAAGAGGCCGATGGTGGCGGCAATCGCGGCCGGTGCGAAGAGCGCGGTGCGAACCCACGCCGGGCTGCCCACCAGCATGCTAAATGCGGCCCCGCAGTTCTCGGCGTAGGCGAGCTCGAGGTAGTCAGGCACGAGGACGAGCGGGGCCAGCGGCCTGCGCTGCGGCTCGATGCGCTCGTAGGGGGTGCCGACCGCCACGGGTACGCAGAGCTTGCCACGGGGTGGCTGAGCGCGGGAGAGGCTGGTCTGGGCCCAGTGCTTGGAGCCGAGGTCGGCCCAGGTGCAGACCGCCAACGCGACCAGGCACACGGAGATGGAGAGCGGCGACCGACGAGGGCGCACGGCGGCGGAGGTTTGGGGGGCGGCTGACATGAGGTGGCTCCCGAGCAGACAGGAAGTAGCCGATGTACGAGGGGAGCGCAAAGTGGAAATGCCCCGCGCCCGAGTATCAGGCGTGTGGCGGGTTGGTCCGGGGCGCGGCCTGCCCTGCTCCGCCGCTTGCGGCTCGCAGGTACCACAGCAGCGAGACGAGGCCAGCGGCGATCAGCACATCGGCGAAGTTGAAGGTCGCCCAGTGGAAGATGTCGCCGAGGTGCAGATGCACGAAGTCCGTGACTTCACCCGTGCGCACGCGGTCGATGAGGTTGCCGGCCGCGCCCGCGCACAGGAGCGTGAGCGCCCAGCGCAGCGTGCGCTCCGCCTCGGAGCTTCGGCGCAACAGCCGCAGCATGAGCGCGATGATTACGAGGCTGCCGACCACGAACGCGTTGCGACGTAGCGCTTCGGGCAGGTGGCTGCCCAGACCGAAGAACGCGCCGCGATTGTGCAAGAGGCGCAGCTCGCAGCAGCACTGCACGAGCTGGATGATTCCGCGCCGCGGCAGCTCGGCTCGCGCCCAGGCCTTGCCGAGCTGATCGAGGATCACGGCCGCGCCGGCAAACAGCGCGAGCCGTGCCAGCGACTTGTTCACGGCGGCGAGCCGAGCGCCGTGATCACCTGGGCACAGCGCTCGCACAGCTCCGGGTGGGCGGCGTGCGTGCCGACGTCGTCGCGGTGCCGCCAACAGCGGCTGCATTGGGGCGAGCTGGTCTTGCGCAGCTCCACCGCCACGCTCGGGCCCGAGCGCAACTCGACCGAGGCGATGGCGAACACCTCGGCGAGATCAGTCGCGAGCGTGGCGAGCTGTGCGCGCGTGGCCTCCGGCAGCGTGAGCACGGCGGCGACCTCGCGGCGATGGCCGATCTCCTTGGCTTTCACCTTGGGCTCGAGCGCGGCGTTGAGCGCGTCGCGCACCGAGAAGAGTTGCTCGCCGGCGTCGAGCAGCTGGCGGTCGGCTTCCGTGAGCGGGCTGGCTTGCAGCTTGGCATCCAGGAACACCGAGCCATCCTGCTCGCCTGGCAGACAGCGGTAGGCTTCGTCGGCGGTGAACGACACGATCGGCGCCAGCGCCGCAATCGTGCCGCGCGCGATGGCATCGAGCGTGGCCTGACACGAGCGCCGTCGCGCTGCGTTCTCGCCATCGCAGTACAACCGGTCCTTCACCACGTCGAGGTAGAACTGCGACCACGGCCCGACGCACAGCTCGACGGTGCGGTGGTAGACGGTGCGGAAGTCGTAGCGCTCGTAGGCGGTCACGACCTCGTACAGGTACTGGCGCATGCGGGCTTGCGCCCAGGCGTCGAGTGGCTCGATCGCCGGCGTTGCGGCCTGGCGATCGAAGTCGTGGAGGTTGCCGAGCAGGAAGCGCAGCGTGTTGCGGATCTTGAAGTACGCGTCGGACACCTGCTTGAGGTGCTCGTTCGAGAAGCGCACGTCGCCGCGGAAGTCCTCGTACGCAACCCACAGCCGCAGGAGCTCCGCGCCCTGTTGCTTGATGAGCTTCTCGGGCTCGATGTACTCGACCTTTTCGCCGGCTTCCTGGCGCCTGCGCAGCTCGCTCTTGGAGTACGGCCGGCCCTGGTCGTCGCAGACGAAACCATGCGTGAGCACACGCTTGTACGGTGCACGCCCGAGCACGGCGGCGCCCACGAGCAGCGACGAGTGAAACCAGCCGCGGTGTTGATCGGAGCCTTCGAGGTAGAGATCCACGGGCACGCCGAAGCCCGCCTCGGTACTGCGCATGGTCGACCAGAACGAGGCGCCCGACTCGAACCACACGTCGAGGATGCTGGTGTCTTTGGAGAACTCGCTGCCGCCGCACTGCGCGCAGCGGTAGTTGGCGGGCACGAGCGCGCTCGCCTCCTTCGTGAACCAGGCGTCGGCGCCTTCTGCGCCGATGACGCGGCTGACGTGGGCCACCAGTATTTCGTCGAGCGAGACATGCGCGCACTGCTTGCAGTGCAGCGCCGGGATGGGCACACCCCAGGCGCGCTGTCGCGAGATGCACCAGTCGGGACGATCGGCGAGCATGCCGTGGATGCGGTCGCGACCCCACTCCGGGATGAAGCCGCTCGGTGTCTTGCCCTCTTGATCTGGCAGATCACGGCCGCCTGCGATGGCTTCGATCTCGTCGAGCGCGACCTGGCGCAGTGTCTTCAGGTCGTCGCGGCCCTGCATCGGCGTGTCGAGCGCGATGAACCACTGCGTGGTGGCACGGAACACGATGGGGTTCTTGCAGCGCCAGCATGCGGGGTAGCTGTGCTGGAGCACATCGCCTTCGCGGTTGGCGAGCACGCCCTGCTCTGCCAGGAAATGCACGATGCGTGGGTTCGCCTCGAGCACGTGCAGGCCGCGCCACTCTTCGCGCACTTCGTTCGTGAAGCGTGCGGCTTCGTCGACGGGCGCGAAGGTGTCCAGGCCGTGCGTTTGGCCGAGCGAGTAGTCGTCGGCGCCGTGGCCGGGCGCGGTGTGAACCAGGCCGGTGCCGGTGTCGAGTGTGACGTAGTCTGCTGGCAGGAGCGGCGATGCCCGGTCCTCGAACGGATGCTGCGCGATGAGGCCCACGAGCTCGCTGCCCGGGACCATACGCCCGATGATCGACAGCTCGCTGTGCGTGGCCTTGGCGACCGTCTCGATCAACGCGCGCGCCACGATCCACAGCTCGCCGCCCACCTGCACGGCCGCGTATTCGTGGTTGGGATGCACAGCGATCGCGAGGTTCGCGGGCAGCGTCCAGGGCGTGGTCGTCCAGATCAGCGCGTACGCCTCGAGCTTGCTCTCGGCACCGCTCAAGCCGAAGCGCTGCGCGAGCGTGGCGTGCGCTTCCCCGACCACCGGGAACTTCACATAGATGCTCGGGGACGCGTGGTCGATGTACTCGACCTCGGCCTCGGCGAGCGCGGTCTTGCAGCGGCCGCACCAGTGCACCGGCTTCTTGCCGCGGTACACGAGGCCATGGCGCACGAACGCGCCCAGCGCCTCCACGATGCCCTGCTCGAAGCTCGGCGTGAGCGTGAGGTACGGCTCGGCCCAGGTGCCGAACACGCCCAGGCGCTTGAACTCCTCGCGCTGTACGTCGACCCACTTCTCGGCTTCTTTGCGGCAGGCCGAACGCACGATGTTCTGACTCAGCTCGGCCTTCTTGCCCGCCAGCGCACGCTCCACGCCAAGCTCGATCGGCAAGCCGTGGCAATCCCAGCCGGGCACGAACTTCGTGTAGCGCCCGGCGAGCGTCTGGTACTTGACGACGATGTCTTTGAGGATCTTGTTGAGGATGTGCCCGTAGTGAATGTGCCCGTTCGCGTACGGCGGGCCATCGTGAAACACGTAGCGCGGGCCGCCAGCGCGGGCTTCCAGCGCACGCTCGTAGATGCGCTCACGTTGCCAGCGTGCCAGCGTCTCCGGTTCGCGCTGCGCCAGGTTGGCGCGCATCGGGAAGTCCGTCTGCGGCAACCTGATCGTGTCTTTGTATTGCGCGCGCTCGCGTTCGGCCACGTTTCTCACCTCGCGTATTCGGCGATTTCCGCTTGGAATTCGCCGGTTTCTACCATGCGACCCCGCGATGTCAAAGCGGTTCGGCTGCGCCGTAGCCGCCACCGCCCGGGGTCTCGATGCGGATGCGCTCGCCCGCCCGCACGTTCACGCTGGCGCATGCGCCGAGCTCGCGGCCCTGATGCAGGTTCTTGCCGGGAGCACCGGCGCTGCCGCCCGCGAGGCCGAACGGGGAGCGCGTGCGTCGGCTCGAGAGGATCGAGACCTCGAGCGGGGCGAGCGCTTCGAGCTCGCGCACCACTCCGTCGCCGCCGTGGAAGCGGCCCGCGCCCCCCGAGCCACGGCGCAGCCCAAAGCTCCACAGTCGCACGGGATAGCGGCTCTCGAGCACCTCGGCGTCAGTGATGCGCGTGTTCGTCATGTGCGTGTGAACACCCGAGGCGCCGGGTAGCGCTGTTCGAGCAGCACCGAGCGGATCGTGGCTTCGTCCAGCACGCCATCGCGCACGATGCGCAGCGCACGAAACACGGCGCCCTCTTCTTTCAGACAGGTCAAAAACGGCGGCATCGAGCCGGGCGTGACACTGCCGATGTCCGCGTGATGTCCGCGGCTGGCACTCCAGAACGTGGGCGTGCTCCCGCGCGTCGTGGCCACGCGCCACGCTGACCTTGCGGATGGCCTCCGCCATGTGCTCGACGGCGATCTCGAAAAAGCCTGCCGCGACGCCGTACGGACCGCGTGCGTCGCCCTACTCGGTCAAGCGCTGCACGATGGCGCTGACCGCCTGCCATGCGCGTTCACGCTGCAGCGCGAACGGAAGACGTTCGTCGGGCAAGCGTCCGAGCACGACGTTCACATCCGTCAGCGTGAGTTCATGGGCCTCTGCGCGGCCGTAGCACAGCGGGCCCGGCACGGCGCCTGCGCTCTCGCACGATCCGCAGCGCAAACAGATCCGGGCGCGTCTGGTCGCCAATCTCGAGCAGATCGGCGAAGCCTCGCGTGGTGACGAGCGCGGTGCGCGCGCCACGACCCTCGAGCAGCGCGTTGGTCGCGAGCGTGGTCCCCATGCGCAGCTCGCAGGGCGGGATCGGCACGCCCTCTGCCAGCCCGAGCAGCTCGCGCACACCGTCGATCGGTGCGCGGTCTGACGACAGCAGCTTCGCCACGCGCACGCTGCCATCTCGTGGGTCGACGCCGATGCAGTCGGTGAACGTACCGCCGCGATCGATGAACACCCGGTACTGCCCGCCGCTGCTCGGCCCGTGGCTCATCATGGTCGCCGCGTCACCGCGTCACTCGCCCGAGGCGCGTGCGCGCCGACGTTCGCGCTGGACGATGGGCGCCATCTCTTTTTGTGCGCTCGCGGGCTCGAGGAGGATCACTTCGTCCTGATTGCTGTGCAGCGCGCCTGCGGCGACGAAGCTCTCCATGGCCGCCACCGGAGCGCTGCGTTCGGTGCTGCGACCGGGCAGGACGATCGCCGTGGTGCGCACCTTGGCGCGCGAAACCACGTCGAACATGCGCACCGTCGCCGGCAAGAGCGAGTCCGGTCCGAACTCGGCTTGAGGGCCGAGGCCGAAGAGAAAGAGCTTGTCGATGCTGAAGCCGGGTCGCAGCGGCACGAGCACGGTCTCGCCAAGCTCCCCGCCCACGAAGCCGCGCACGATCATCTTCGAGACGAAGCCCGACAGCCGCCAGTCGATGAGACCGAGCGCGCCGCACAGCGGCCGCTCGTCGCTGAAGAACGGCGCGAGGATCGCCTCGCACTTGAGCGCATCGAGGTGCTTCCACTCGGGCGAAAGGAACCGGACGTCCATGGCGCGGCCCCCCGTTCAGTCCTTGTGCACGTCGGCGGCGATGCGGTCGAGCACGCCATTCACGAACGCCGCGCTCTCCTCGTTGCCGAAGCGTTTCGCGAGCTCGACCGATTCGTTCAGCGTCACGCGGCTCGGCACCGCGGCCACGTGCAGTAGCTCGTAGGCGCCCAGGCGGATGATGTTGCGGTCGACGCGAGCCATGCGCTCCAGGCGCCAGTGCTTGCTCACGGCGCGGATCCGCTCGTCGATTGCCTCACGCGTTTCGCCGTAGCCGCGCACCAGCTCGTTGGCGAAGTCTTGGCCTTCGGGCGCCTGACCTTCGGGCGTGGCTGCCATGTTGGCCCAGAACAGCTCGATGGCCCGTTCGGCGTCCACGCCGGCGACGTCCATCTGATAGAGCATCTGCACGGCCGCTTCTCTGGCTTTACGTCGCGAGCCCATGGTTCTTCAAGGAGCCTGCCTTCGGCTGCAGGCGCCGCGCGCATCATAGCTGGTTTCGCTCGCGACGCACGTTCGGCGCAGGCTGCTCGATGCGTGGTGGCTCAGCGGCCGCGCGCGCGTGCGGGCGCGAGGCCTTGGCCTGCCAGCTGCGAGACCAGGCTCGCCATCTCGAGCGCAGACAGCGCGCATTCGCTGCCCTTGTTTCCGGCTTTGGTTCCGGCGCGCTCGATGGCTTGCTCGATCGTCTCGGTCGTGAGCACGCCGAAGATCACGGGCACGCCGCTGTTCATGGCCACCTGTCCGCAGCCCTTGGCGGCCTCGCCGGCCACGTGCTCGAAGTGCGCGGTCGCGCCCCGGATCACGCAACCCAGCGCGAGGATGGCGTGCACCTTGCCGCTGTCGGCGATGCGCTTGCAGGCCACCGGGATCTCGAACGCGCCCGGCACGCGCACGAGGCTGATCCGCGTGTCGTCCACGCCGTGTCGGCGCAGCGTGTCGAGCGCGCCGTCGACCAGCCGATCGACGATGAACTCGTTGAACCGCGCCGCGACGATGGCGAAGCGCGCGTCCTTGGGCGCGTTGTAGTTACCTTCGATGATCTGCACGGGCATGGCTTCCTCAGTGGGTCGTACGCACAGGGTTCTTCTTGTCGTCGGTTTCGGTCGGGGTGCGCAGCAGTACCTGCTCGAGCACCTCGAGCTCGAAGCCGTCGACGGCGACGATGCGGCTGACGCGGTTGGTGAGCACGCGCATCTTGCGCACGCCCAGGTCCATCAACACCTGCGAGCCGAAGCCGACTTCACGCAGCACGACCTCGTGCGCGGGTGCGGGCCGGATGCTCGTGGCCTCTCGCCCCAGGTGGTATTCGAGGTCCGAGGCCAGGTCGCCGCGCGGCGGGATGTAGAGAATCACGCCCTTACCTTCTTGCTCGATGCGCGCGATCGCCTCCGAAGCAAGCACGCGCGTGCCGTGACGCGCACCAAACACGTCGCCCAGCACGGAACCCATCTGCACGCGCACCAGCGTCGGTGACGCGTCGATCTCGCCGAGCGTCAGCGCCAACATTTGGTTGTAGCCGCGGTCGCCCTCGGTCTCGTAGACGTGTAGCTGCCAGGCGCGCTGGCCAGGCGGCAGCGCGATCTCTCCGCTCGAGACCTTGCGGACCAGTCGCTCGTTCTGCAGCCGGTACTGGATCAGATCGGCGATCGACAAGATCCGCAACCCGTGGGTCTGGGCGAAGCGCTCGAGGTCGCTCATGCGCGCCATGCTGCCGTCGTCGTTCATGATCTCGCAGATCACGCCTGCCGGGCTGCGCCCGGCGAGTCGCGCGAGGTCGACCGAGCCTTCGGTGTGACCCGCTCGCTGCAGCACGCCACCGGACGCCGCACGCAGCGGGAAGATGTGCCCCGGGCTCACGATGTCGTCGGCCTTGGCGCGCTTGGCGACGGCGACCTTCACGGTGTGCGCACGGTCGGCCGCGCTGATGCCCGTGGTGACTCCGTGTCGGGCCTCGATCGAGACCGTGAACGCCGTGCCGCTCTTGGTCTGGTTGTCGTCGACCATCATGGGTAAGCCGAGCTCATCCACCTTGCCGGGCTCGAGCGTGAGGCAGATCAGACCGCGTCCGAAGCGGGCCATGAAGTTCACAGCGTCGGGCGTCACGAGGTCGGCGGCCATCACGAGGTCGCCCTCGTTCTCGCGTTGCTCGTCGTCGACCATGACAACCATCTTGCCGGCCGCGATGTCTTCGAGCGCGCGATGCACGCGTTCGATGGCGTTACTACGCATGTGTGTTCCTCGGCTGTGCGTCCCGGGGTACGCGGGTGACGTAGACATAGCGTCCCGGGCACATGGGGTCCAGGGTAGCGTCTTTCCGCGCCCTCCAAGACTGAACGCGCGTGAGGGTCAACGCACGGTTGCAACGTGATCGAGGTCGCCCGTGAAGAGCACATCATCCCCATGTCGCTCGATGCGCAGGGCGCGCAGCTGCCAAGCCTGCGCGATCAGCCTTCGACCCTTGCCCTGGGCGAGCGGGACGGCGCGTGCGTCACCCAGGAGCTTGGGCGCGACCCAGATCGCGGCGCGGTCGACGAGGCCCGCGTCGAGCAACGCCCCGTGGACCTGCGCGCCCCCTTCGACGAGCAAGCGCACCACGTCGCGCTTCGCGAGCTCGCGCAGCACGCGGCGCAGGTGGAGCCCGCCACCTCGGCTCGCGGGCACCTCGACGAGCTCGATGCCTGCCTTGGCCAGCGCACGCGCCTTGGCTGCGCTCGCCGCCTTGGCGTGGAAGATCACGGTGCGGACTTGATCGGCGCTTTGCACCAGCTTCGAGCGCAGCGGCGTGCGCAGGTGTGAGTCGAGCACGACGCGCATCGGATTGCGGCCACGTACCCGGCGCACGGTCAGCTCCGGATTGTCTGCGAGCACGGTGCCCACGCCGACCAGCACGGCGTCGGACTTGGCGCGCAGCTGGTGTGCGTGCTTGCGCGCTCGCTCGCCCGTGATCCACTTGGAATCGCCGCCGCGCGCGGCCAGCCGCCCGTCGAGCGTGACCGCCGCCTTGAGCGTCACGTACGGCATGCGGTGCAGCATGAACTTCTCGAAGTCGGCGATCAGCCAGCGCGCGCGCTCGCGCTCCACGCCGAGCACCACCTTCACGCCGTTGCGCCGCAGCCGCCGCGAGCTGCCGGGTACGTGCGGTGCCGGGTCTTCGCAGCCGACCACGACGCGCGCGATTCCGGCGGCGACAATGGCCTCGGTGCAGGGCGGCGTGCGGCCATGATGATTGCAGGGCTCGAAGGTCACGTAGAGCGTGGCGCCGCGCGCGCGCTTGCCGGCCAGCTGCAGCGCGACCACCTCGGCGTGCGGGCCACCACAGCGCGCGTGGTAGCCCACGCTGATGATCTCGGTGCCGCGCGCCACGACCGCGCCCACGTGGGGGTTTGGGCTGGGGTCGCCGCGCTCGGCCGCACGCAGCGCGCGCCGCATCATGCGCGTGTCGAGCTTTTCGTGCGCGTCACTCACTGTCGTTCTTCGGCTGCGTCAGCAGGTGTGAGAGCTCGGCCATGAACTCGTGGATGTCCTTGAAACTTCGGTACACGCTCGCGAAGCGCACGTAGGCCACCTGGTCGAGCTCCTTCAAGCCGCGCATCACGACTTCGCCGATGCGCGACGAGTCGATCTCCTTGTCGCCCGACTCCACCAGATCACGCTCGATCTTGTCGACCAGCGCCTCGAGCTTGTCGAAGGGCACCGGGCGCTTCTCGCAGGCGCGGCGCAGGCCGGCCATCACCTTCAGGCGGTCGAAAGGCTCGCGCCGGCCGTCTTTCTTCACGACCATCGGCAGCACCAGCTCGATGCGCTCGTAGGTCGTGAAGCGACGCGTGCAGCGCTCGCACTCACGGCGGCGGCGCGTCACCTCGTCGCCCTGTGAGAGGCGTGAGTCGATCACCTTGTTGTCGATGCAGGCACAGAACGGGCACTTCATGGCGCGCGCAACCTAATACGATGGGGTGCCAGGGTTCAACTCATGCTTGCTCCGAGGCCGGGCCACGCACCAAACGAACGACCGCCTCGACGTGCGCCGTCTGGGGAAACATGTCGAGCACGTGCGCGCGGTCAATCAGGAACCCGAGGGCACGCAGGGCACGCAAATCTCGCCCGAGCGTAGTCATGTGGCACGACACGTAAACGACGCGAGCCGGCTTGTGACGCGCGACGAGCGTGGCCAGTGATGCTGCGCCGGCGCGGGGCGGGTCCAGCACCAGCACGTCGAACCGTCCGGTCACCTCGAGCTGCTCGGTGCTGCCCGCGATGACTCGTACGCTGGCAAGCCCGCGTTCGGCCAGGTTCGCGCGGCAGGACTCGGCCGCGCGTGCGTCGGCTTCCACGGCGCAGAGCGAGGCCGCAAGCGGCGCCAGCGCCACCGTGAAGTTGCCGTGACCGGCGTACAGCTCGAGCACAGCGCTGCTGGCAGGCTGCGCGAGCTCCACCACCAGCTCCGAGAGGCGTCGGTTCACGGCGCTGTTGGCCTGTGAGAAGCCGGTCGCCGCGGCGCGCAACGGCAGACCATCGAGCCCCACGCTCTGTGCTTCCACCACGCCATAGGTCGCGGCAGCCCCCTGCTCCACGCGCAGCGCCACGCCGGCGATGCTCGGCTGCTCCGACAGCGTCTGCGCCGCCTTGTACACCTGGGACGTGGCGGGCTGGTCGCAGTCGACGCTCACGACCACCTGTTCGCCTCGCGCCCGCTGCAGCTCGATCTCACCCGTGCCTTGCAGGTGCGGGAGGAGCCGCGCTCGCACGGCGCCGAGGGCCGTGTCGAGCTGGGTCTCCAGCACCGGGCAGCTCGCGACATCGACGATCGTGTGCGACTGCGCGGCGCGGTAACCGAGCAACACCTGCCCGCCGACGCGACGAAACGACATGCGCACCCGGCGCCGGTAGTGGAGCGCCGCGCCCACGTCTTCCATCACGGCGACCACGCCCGGTGCGCACACGCCTTCGATCGCGCGCTGCACGTGCGCGAGCTTGAGGCGGCGCGCGGCCGCGGCTTGCAGAGCCATCAACGGGCACCCGCCGCAGCGTTCGGCCAGCCCGCACGCGGGGGCGACTCGGTCGGGCGAGGCTTCGGTGACCTCGACGACGCTGCCGCGCAGCACGCCTTGGCTGCGCGCTTCCACGAGCACGCGCACCTGCTCGCCGGGCAAGCCGCCGCGCGCCATCACCAGGCCCTGCTCGGTCTCGATCACCGCCTCGCCGGCCTGCGTCACATCCCGCACCCGCCCCGCGAGCGCGGGTTGCGACGAGCGGTTGGGTCGGGGGCGGCGGTTCACGGGCGAGTTATAGCAGTCGGTCCGGAGTCCTAGACGATGTAGCCGCCGCCGACGACCCGGTCACCCGCGTAGACGACCGCCGCCTGTCCCGGCGCGATGGCCTGCTGGGGCGTCGTGAAGTGCGCAAAGAATCCGGACTCGGTGGGCGTGACCAGCGCTTCGGCGGCGCTGTGGTGCGAGCGGATCCGCACCTGGCCCTGGAACGGCGTGGCCGGCTTGGCCGCCGTCCACACCACCGACTGCGCTTGCAACTCCCCGCGCGACAACGCTTCCGCGGAGCCGACCACGACCTGCCGCGTATCGGGTATCACCTTCAGAACGTAGCGTGGAGTCGGCCCCGGTATTCCGATGCCGCGCCGCTGCCCGATGGTGAAGCCTTCGACCCCCTGGTGTTTGCCCAGCACCCTTCCTGTGTCATCCACGATGTCGCCGGCCTGCCCTGCATCGGCGGCGTGTCGTTGGAGAAACCCGCGGATGTCGCCGTCCGGCACGAAGCACAGCTCCTGCGAGTCGGGCTTGTTCCAGTTGGGCAGGCCGAAGCGCTTGGCCACCTCGCGCGCGTCTTCCTTGCGCAGCTCGCCGAGCGGGAGCACGAGGTGCCGCAGCACATCCTGCGGCACGCCGAAGAGGAAGTAGCTCTGGTCCTTGTCGGGATCGAGGCCGCGCAGCAGCTCCATGCTGCCATCCGCGTTCGGCTGCACGCGCGCGTAGTGCCCCGTGGCCAGTAGGCTCGCCCCGAAGCTCTGGGCCAACTGCCACAGCCGGGCGAGCTTCACGTGTTGGTTGCACGCCACGCACGGGATCGGCGTCTTGCCTGCGAGGTTGGTCTCGATGAAGGGTTCGACCACCTGGCTGCGGAAGGCCTGGCGCTCGTCGATCACGTAGTGCGGCAGGCCAAGCAGGTCGCACGTGCGCCGCGCGTCGTCGCGATCCTCGGGCGCGCAGCAGCGGCCGACCTTGTCCTCACCTTCCGCGTCCCACAGGTGCAGGGTCACGCCCACCACCTCGTGGCCTTGCTCCTTGAGCAGCGCGGCGGCGAGGGACGAGTCTACACCGCCGCTCATCGCGACAAGCACGCGTGTCGGGCTCGACATGGGACGCTCCTGTTGCCGCATGGACGGCACGAGGTCAAGCAGGCTTTCTCTTCAAAGGAACGCGATCGTCTCAGCGTACCGCACCGTGAAAACCTACAATTTCATGGCGTTCAGACCCGAAGCGCGGTTTGTGCTGAGGCTTTAGCCCGCGAGCTCGACAGCACTTGAAGATTGTCACGCGGGCGGCCGCGCGACCACTCGGCGCAGCGCGGTCAGCACGGATTCCACATCACTTTCGGTGCTTTCGACGCCGAAGCTCAGACGCAGTGCCGAGCCAGCGCGCCACGCTTCGTCAGGGTACATGGCGGCCAACACGCGCGACGGCTCGCTTGTGCCGGAGGAGCATGCTGCGCCGCTGCTGCAGGCGATCCCTTCGATGTCGAGCGCAGCGATGAGCGCCTCGCCGCGCCAGCCGCGCCAGCTGGAGTTGCTGACGGTGGCCACGCGCGCGCCGTCGGCCGCGTTGCTGAGGCCGCCCAGTTCGCGCAGCCCACGCTCGACCGCGTCGCGTAGCGCTGCGATGCGAGGCTGGGCCGCCACGCGCTCCGCAGCCAGCTCGCATGCGAGACCGAAGCCGACTTGCGCCACGACGTCGGGGGTGCCGGCGCGTCGACCGCGTTCCTGCGCGCCGCCGAGCATGCGCGGCGAGAGCTGCACGCTCCTTCGCACCCACAGGGCGCCCGCGCCAGCCGGTCCTCCGAGCTTGTGCGCGGCGAAGGCCAGCACGTCGGCGCCGAGCGCGGCGACATTGACGGGTAACTTACCCAGCGCCTGCGTGGCGTCGATGATGCACAGCGCACCCGCGCTCCGGCACGCCTCTGCGTAGGCCTGCACTGGCAAGATGGTCCCGGTTTCATGGTTGACCCACTGCACGACGAGCATGCGGGTGTCGGCCGTGAAGCACGCGCGTAGCGCGGCGGCGTCGGGAGCTCTGCCGGCGGGCACCGCGAACCACGAGACCGTGGCTCGACCGGATGACTCGCAGTGGCGCAGCGGCTCGGCGGCTGCCGGATGCTCGATCGTGCTCGCGACTACGTGGACGGTTGACGCCGCCGGAAAGCTGTCCACCACGCCCAACACGCCGAGGTTGCATGCCTCCGTGCCGCCGCCGGTCAGCACCACGTCGGCGGGGCTCGCCCCGATGGCTGCCGCCACGTGCTGACGCGCCTGCTCGAGCAGTGCGCGACTCTGGCGGCCGGGGCCGTGGATGCTGGCAGGGTTCGCCCAGCCTTGCGCGCGCGCGGCGTCCATCGCGCAGAGCACACGCGGGTCGGTCGGCGTGGCCGCGTGGTGGTCGAGGTAGATCAGGCCTGCGGCTCCCGGCGAGCGGGCCGCGGCCGCACTGTCAGCGAGATGGCGGTGCCGGGCAGATTCCGACCTGCCACGGTCTGCTGTGGCGGGCTGCGCACCTCGATGCTGCCGCCCAGGGCCTCGGCCACGTGGCGCGCATACGCCAAGCCCAGCCCGACGCCGCCGTGCATGCGCGTGCGCGATCCGTCGACCTGATAGAACGGCTCCAGGATGCGCTTCTGCTCTGCGTCCGAGATGCCCGGTCCGCTGTCGGCCACCACGACCTGATAGCGAGCTTCGGCGCTCTCGGTGCCGCCGACGCTGCGAATGCCGACGGCCACCTCGGCGCCACGCGGCGAGAACTTCGCGGCATTGTCGAGGATGTGCACCATGGCGCGGCGCAGCTTGTCGGGATCGCCGCGCGCGGGCATCTCCACCTGGACGTCTTCGCAGACCACGCGGATGCCGGCCTGCTTGAAGCGAGGCGCCGTCTCCGTGATGGCGCGCTGTACGACGTCGGCGAAGTCGTAGTTGCGCTCGTACAGGTGCAGCCTGCCGGTTTCCAGGTGGCTCACGTCGAGCAAGGTGTCGATCAGCGAGCGCAGCTTCTGGGTCGAGGTGCTGATCGACTCCAGGCACTTGCGCTGCAGCGGCGTGAGCGGGCCAGCCTCTTCGTCCAGCAGCAAGCGCAGATAGCCCACGACGGGCGTCATGGGCGTCGCGAACTCGTGGCTCAGGTTCTGCAAGAACATCTGCCGCAGCTGAGCGCTGGCCTCGAGCTTGGCGTTGGCCTGCGACAGGCCAGCGACGGTCTGCTCCAGGCGCCCGACGATCTTCTGGGAGCGCGTGCGCAGGATCTCGGCGCTGTCGCTGTCGCGTTCGGTGCGCTCACTGTGGCCGGCCAGGTACTTTGCCACCTGCTCCGCGAAGCGCTTGGCGTCGATCGGCTTTTCGATCAGGCCGTCGGCACCCATGGCGAGGCTGGTCTCGCGGTCGCCCTCGGCGGTGATGGCCACGATGGGTTTGCCCTGCATGCTTGGCATGCCGCGCAGGCGCAGCGTGACCTCGTAGCCGTCGAGATCGGGGATGTTGATGTCGACGAGCACGGCGTCGGGGCGCTGTGCCTCGGCCAGCCGAATGCCCTCGAGGCCGCTCTCGGCGTCGATCACCTCGTGGCCTGCGGCCGAGAGGAGCTTCCGAACGAGCAACCGGTTGACCGGGTCATCCTCGATGTGCAGGACGCGCGCCACGTCGGCGGAGCCTATCACCGGCGCGCCGACCACGTCGATTTCGATGCCAGTGCGTCGAGGTGAGCCGTTCATCCGTGCAGGCTTGCGTAGCGGCAGACGGCCCGGTATCTGGTCAGCCTGCGACGGCCCCTTTGCGTAGAACCCCGCACAGCCGTGCCGATCGCGCGCCGAGACCAAGAAACAACGACATGCCAAGCACGCACGACAAGCTCCTGGCCGAGTTCCCCGACACCACCTACCAAGCCTGGCGCCAGCAGGTCGACAAGGACCTCAAGGGTGGCGACTTCCAAAAACGCCTGGTGACGAAGCTGCTCGACGGCTTCGACGTCCAGCCGCTGTACGCGCCGAAGGCTGGCGCTGCGGGCGCCGATGCCGCTGGCTTCGCGGGCTTGCCTCCGTACCGGCGCGGCGCTGTGGCGGTCGGCCGTCACGGCGCCCGCTGGGACATTCGCACGCTGCACGATCAGAGCGATCTCGCGCAGCTCAAGGCTGACCTGGCCGCGGACCTCGGGCGCGGTGCGCGCTCGCTGTGGCTGCGCTTCGATGCGACGGTGCGCTTCGGGCTCGATCAGGACGCCGCACGCACGGGTGCGAAGCTCGATGGCATCCCGTGCAGCTCGGCGCAGCAGCTCGAGCAAGTGCTGGCCGGCGTGGATCTGGCGGCCGTGCCGCTGATGCTCGACGCGGGCGGCAATGCTCCCGCGCTCGCCGCGATGGCCTTCAGCGTGGCGCGCAAGCGTGGCATCCCCTTGACCTCGCTGCAGGGCAGCCTCGCGTGCGATCCACTGGGCGCCGTCGCTCGCGACGGCACCCTGCCCCACAGCATCGACGTCGCGCGCGCGCTCAGCGTCGAGCTAGTGCGCTTCGTGGCGGAGCATGCGCCCGCGCTGCGCAGCATGGTTGTGAGCACGAGCCCCTACCACGACGCGGGCGCCAGCAGCGCGCAAGAGATCGCGTACGCGCTTTCGACCGGCGTCGGCTACCTGCGCTGGCTCACGCAAGCCGGTGTCGACGTGGCGACAGCGGCCCGGCAGATCGGTTTCACCTACAGCATCGGAGGCGATCTCTTCCTGGAGCTCGCGAAGCTGCGTGCCGCGCGGCTGTGCTGGAGCAAGCTCGTGGCCGCGTGCGGCGGCGACGCAGCCGCGCAGAACACCACGCTGCACGCGATCACCTCGCGTCGCACCAAGACCGTGCGCGATCCGTGGGTGAACATGCTGCGCACCACGACCGAAGCGTTCTCCGCCATGGCCGGCGGCGCAGACTCGCTGACCACGCGCGGCTTCGACGAGGCTCTGGGGCCGAGCGAGGCGTTTGCTCGGCGTATCGCGCGCAACGTGCAGGTCGTGCTGAACGAGGAGGCGCACGTCACGCGTGTCGCCGATCCGGCCGGTGGCAGCTACTACCTCGAGGCGCTCACCGACGAGCTGGCGCGTACGGCGTGGGCGGCGTTCCAGCAGATCGAAGCGCAGGGCGGCATGCAGCAGGCGTTGATCTCGGGCGCGGTGGCCAAGCAGATCGCGGAGGTCGCCGACAAGCGCAATGCGGCCGTGCGCAGGCGCACAGCCCCGGTGCTCGGCGTGAGCGAGTACGCGAACCTCGCCGAGGAGCCGGTGGTCCGAGTCGCCGCGGATCAGGCGAAGTTGCGCGCCGAGCAGGTGGCCGAGGTCACGCGTTTGCGTGCGGCCCATCCACAAGCGGCTGCGGTCGCGCCGCTCGTGAAGGCGCGCGCTGCCGGTCACGGCGTGTTGCAAGCTGCCATCGATGCGGCGGCCGCGGGTGCATCCATCGGCGCGCTCAGCGCTGCGCTCGGCGCGGGCGCTGCGCCCATCTACATCGAGCCGCTGCCCGTGCGGAGCAACGCCGAGCTCTACGAGGCACTGCGCACGCGTTGCGACGCCCACACCGCGAAGACCGGCAAGCGTCCGACGGCGTTCTTGTGCAACCTCGGCGCCATCCCGCAGCACAAGGCTCGCTCGGCCTTCTCGACGGGCTTCATGAACGCCGGCGGGGTCGGCGTCGTCGACAACGATGGTTTCGGCGTGGCGCAGGCCGCGGTCGAAGCGTTCGCCGCCTCCGGTGCGACGCTGGCCGTGATCTGCGGGACCGACGATCAATATCCGCAGTGGGTGCCAGAGCTCGTGCCGCTGCTACGCCAGAGAGGCGCACGCGAGGTCGTGCTGGCGGGTCGCCCCGGCGATCACGAGGCGGCCTTCAAGCAGGCGGGCGTCGGTAGCTTCATCTTCGTCGGCTCGGACGTCGTCGCCACGCTCAGCACACTCCTCGATCGCATCGGAGTCGCGTCATGAGTCAAGTTCCCGATTTCAGTCAGCTGGCCTTCGACGCCATCAGCGGCAGCGACACAGGCTCGCGCGCGAGCTGGGAGCAGCGCGCCAAGCAGCAGGCGGCAGCCAGCGAGCTCGTCTGGCGCACGCCCGAGCAGCTCGACGTGCAGCCGTTCTACAGCGCGGCCGATCTGCAGCCGGTCGAGCACCTCGGCTACCAGCCGGGCTTGCCTCCGTTCGTGCGCGGTCCGTACGCCAGCATGTACGTGCAGCAGCCCTGGACCGTGCGTCAGTACGCGGGCTTCTCCACGGCCGAAGACAGCAACGCGTTCTATCGGCGCAACCTCGCGGCAGGTCAGAAGGGCCTGTCGATTGCGTTCGATCTCGCCACGCACCGCGGCTACGACTCGGACAACCCGCGCGTCGCAGGCGATGTCGGCATGGCGGGCGTGGCCATCGATTCGATCCTCGACATGCGCATCCTCTTCGATCGCATTCCGCTCGATCAGATGAGCGTGTCGATGACCATGAACGGTGCGGTCTTGCCCGTGCTCGCGCTCTACATCCTCGCGGCCGAGGAGCAAGGCGTCTCGCTCGATAAGCTCACCGGGACCATCCAGAACGACATCCTCAAAGAGTTCATGGTCCGCAACACGTACATCTATCCGCCCGAGCCATCGATGCGGATCATCGGCGACATCTTCGCGTTCACCTCGCAGAAGATGCCGAAGTTCAACAGCATCAGCATCTCCGGCTACCACATGCAGGAGGCTGGAGCCACGGCCGACCTCGAGCTGGCCTACACGCTGGCCGATGGGCTCGAGTACATTCGCACGGGTATCAAGTCGGGGCTGTCGATCGACAAGTTCGCGCCGCGCCTCTCGTTCTTTTGGGCCATCGGCATGAACTACTTCATGGAAGTGGCGAAGCTGCGCGCTGCGCGTGGCCTGTGGGCGAAGATCGTCAAGGGCTTCGATCCCAAGGACGTGAAGTCGATGGCACTGCGTACGCACTGCCAGACCTCGGGCTGGAGCCTCACCGCGCAGGATCCCTTCAACAACGTCGCGCGCACCTGCATCGAGGCGCTTGCCGCCGCGTGCGGCCACACGCAGTCGCTGCACACCAATGCGCTCGACGAAGCGCTCGCCTTGCCGACCGACTTCAGCGCGCGCATCGCGCGCAACACGCAGCTGTACTTGCAGCAAGAGACGGGCATCTGCCGCACAGTCGATCCGTGGGGTGGCAGTTACTACGTCGAGCGGCTGACGCACGACCTGGGACAGCGTGCCTGGCAGCTGATCGAAGAAGTCGAAGGGCTTGGCGGCATGGCGAAGGCGATCGAGGCCGGCGTGCCCAAGATGCGCATCGAAGAGGCGGCCACGCGCACTCAGGCGCGCATCGACTCCGGCCGGCAGACCATCGTCGGCGTGAACAAGTACCCACCCGACAGCGAAGAGAAACTGAAGATCCTCAAGGTCGACAACACCGAGGTGCGCGCCGCCCAGATCCGGCGCCTGCAAGAGCTACGCAAGACGCGCGACGACGCCAAGCTGCGCGGGGCGCTGGCTGCGCTCACCAAGAGCGCCGAGTCCGGCGAAGGCAACCTGCTCGAGCTCGCGCTCGGGGCCGCCCGTGCGCGCGCTAGCGTCGGCGAAATCAGCGATGCACTCGAGAAGGTCTGGGGCCGTCACGAGGCCACCGTGCGCTCCATCACCGGGGTGTATAGTGGCGAGGTGAGTCAGTCGAGCAACGAGCTGAACGAGGTCGTCGCGCTGACGCGTGCGTTCGAAACGCGCGAAGGTCGCAGGCCGCGCATTCTCGTCGCGAAGATGGGCCAAGACGGTCACGACCGCGGCGCCAAGGTGATCTCCACCGCGTTCGCCGACATGGGCTTCGATGTCGACGTGGGCCCGCTGTTTCAGACGCCCGAGGAGACCGCGCGCCAGGCTGTGGAGAACGACGTGCACGTGGTGGGCGCAAGCTCGCTCGCGGCTGGACACCTCACGCTGGTGCCGGAGTTGCGCAAGGCGCTTGATTCACTCGGTCGCGCCGACATCATGATCGCCGTGGGCGGCGTGATTCCTCCGCAAGACTACGAGGCGCTGTACAAGGCCGGTGCATCCTGCATCTTCGGCCCCGGCACGGTGATCACGAAGGCCGCCAAGGATCTGCTCGCGGAGCTCGAGCGCCGGCTGAACGATGAAGCCGCCGAAGCCTGAGCGCCCGGCGGCGACGTCGTTCGAGGAGCCAGGCGTGGCTGCGCCTGTCGAGCCGCAGCCCATACCGGGCCCGCGCCGGCAGAAGCTCTCGCTGGCCGACTACGTGACCGGTGTGCGCGGCTGCGATCGCGCCGTGCTCGGCCGCGCGATCACACTCATCGAGAGCAATGCCAAACGCGATCAAGAGCTTGCGCAACGCGTGCTCGTGGAACTCTTGCCGTTCACCGGCAAGTCGCAGCGCATCGGCATCACGGGTGTGCCCGGCGTCGGCAAGAGCACGTTCATCGAAGCCTTCGGCAGCAACCTCACTGCGCAGGGCCATCGCGTGGCGGTGCTCGCCGTCGATCCGACCAGTGGCATCACGGGCGGCAGCATCCTCGGCGACAAGACGCGCATGACGCGCCTGGCGCGCGATCCCAATGCGTTCGTGCGCCCTTCCCCCTCGTCGGGCTCGCTCGGGGGCGTGGGTCGCAAGACGCGCGAGACCATGCTGGTGTGCGAGGCCGCTGGCTTCGACGTGATCCTGGTCGAGACCGTGGGCGTGGGCCAATCGGAGACGATGGTCGCCGACATGGTCGACTTCTTCCTGGTGTTGATGCTGACGAACGCCGGCGACGAGCTGCAGGGGATCAAGCGCGGCATCATGGAGCTCGCCGATCTGATCGCCGTCAACAAGGCCGAGGCCGATGCCAGCGCCGCACGCCACGCCAAGCGCGAGTACATGGCCGCGCTGCGCTTGATGCGCGGCACGCACGCCGACTGGAAGCCGCCGGTGCTCACGATCAGCGGTCTGCAGAATCAGGGCCTCGACGTGCTCTGGGAGAAGATCGGCGAGCATCGCGAGCTCTTCGAGAAGAACGGCGAAGCGCAGCGCAAGCGTCGCGAGCAGATGCGACGCTGGATGTGGAGCATGGTGGACGACCGCGTGCTGCGCGCGCTGCGCGAGCACCCGGCCGTGGCGGCTTTGGCCGAGGCGTTGCAAAGCGATGTGCTCGAAGGCCGACTCACCGCGACCCTCGGGGCCGAGGCGATTCTGCGCGCGTTCGGCATCGATCGCTGACGCCCAAGAACCCTGACGAGCCTGCGCCGCGCCGCGCAGACCCATCGGGACCCTTGAACTTCCGCCACTGCCTCTTGGGCTAGGCTTCGACCGGCTCTTCGTCCGAGCCCTCGGTTTCGTCCTCTGACGATTCCTCGTCGATCTCGTCCGGCATGTCGTCGTGCTCGAAGGGCACGTCGATCTCGTCCTCGCCGCGCTCGTCGGCTTCGCCGACGGCGTCGTCGGCTTCGCCTGCCTCGCGCTGCGATTCGTCGAGCTCCTCGTCCCAGTCGGCATCGGTCGGCTGGGCTCGGGTTGTCGGCTCCGACTGCACGCGCTCGGACCCCTCGGATTGGCGCTGTTCGCCAGCTTCGTTGCCCTGCGCGTCGCGCGCCGCTTCGCCGCGCTCTTCGCCACCGCGCCCGCGGTCATCGTCGGAACGCTCGGTAGAACCCTGCGCTTCGCGATCGCGGCGCCGCGGCTCCGGTGCGCGCTCGCGCTGTTCGCGCTCACGCAGCTCGCGCTGCTCGCTGTTGTCACCGAGCGCCTCGAGCAGATCCAGGTCCAGCTCGTGGTGCGCGATCGCCTGTGTGCGTACGGCCACGCCGACACGCTCCATCGCGGTGGCGATGGCCATGCCGTCGAACAACGCGCATGGTGCCGCACCCGCCATCGCCGCTTCGTCGCGTGCGCCGCTCGTCATGCGGCCCGTGCTCAGAATCCAGGCACTGCTGGCTTGCCCGTAGTGATGCAACGCGCCGCGCACCTCGACCACCGTGTCGCGATCGATCTCACGCGCCGTGCGCACGACCACGATCGCCAGGCGGGTCTCTTCGCTGCCACGCTTGAGCGTGCCCGCGAAGTGGAACTCGGAGACGCTGCTGCCGGGACGGCGCACCGCACGCAGAGCCGTCACGCCCTCGGCGTTGAGCCACGTGGCAATCAGCTCGGCAAAACCTGCCGCGGGCAGGATGCCGAACTTTTGGATGAGCGTGCGGCGCAGCTCGACGCCGTAGCGCTCGGCGGCCGCGAGCAAGTCTTGCTCGACGCGCGCCAGGGGCCTTGGCAGGAGCCACTCGGTCAATGAGAGCCGACCGCCACGCACGCGGAAGCGAGAGTGTGTGCGGGTGAGCTCGGCGCGCGAGATGTCCGCGCGCACGGAGGCGGCGATGGTCGGGGCCAGCCCGGCGGGGTTGCCGCTCAATCGGCCACGGCGCACGAGCAACTCGGCCACGCGTACGAACGTATGCGGCCCGTGGTCGCCACGCGACAGCACGCTCCACACGGCGTCCGCCAGGTCCTTGCCCAGCAGGTCACCGTCGGCCGGCTGCCGGTTCCAGTCGAGCTGCGCGGTCTCTTCGACCCGACCGCGGTCGCGATCGCGGTCTCGATCACGGCCGTGGTCACGACCGTTGTCACGCATGCGATCTCGACCCTGGTCGCGCGGTAGATCCCGCGGCCGCTCGCGGATCGGCTCGCGTGGAGCCTCGACCCGCACGGGCAGCTCGGGTGCGCCCTCGGGACGATCACCACCCTTGCCTCGGCGACGTCGGCGCCGCCTGCGACGCCCGTTCTTGTCCTCTTCGCTGCCTTCCTTCTCGAGGCCTGCGAGGATCGGATCGTCGTCGCCTTCTTCCTCGGGAAAGACGTCGCCGCCAGGCAGCTGGGCTACGACCGGCTCGGGCTTGGGGGCAGCCACTGCGCCCGGTTCTTCGATGGTGGCTTCGGCTTCGTTGGCTGCAGCTGCCGCAGCCGCCGCAGCGAAGTCTTCCAGCGCAGATTCGCGGATCGCGAACACGCCAGGTTTCACCTTCATGATCGGTGCCTGGCCGCGGTCCTTCTTGACCATCATGGCGAGGCGCGAACTCATCGTCACTTCGGGCGTCTTGCCCACGTGCGAGAGCAGGTTTTTTTCGATCGCGAGCTCGGTGATCCTCTTGTAGTGCAGCGGTTCTCCGGCGCTACGCAGGACCTCCAGCGCCGCTTCCGTAAAAGTCATTGAGTATGCTCGTTTCAGTAGGAAAAAGTTGCGAGAGTGTCGCGGAAGCTAACACCTGGCCCCCAGCAGCGCAAACGCCAGCGTCAACCTGGCTGGCCCCGTCGCGTTGCGCTTCCCTTGGGCGCGGTGCTGCGCTATGTCGCGCGCGATGGCCGACATTCGCGTCGAGCGTAAGCACGGATTGGGCAAAGAGGCAGCCCTCGCAGCCGCGCTGCAGGTCGCCGATCGCCTCAAGGAAAAGGCCCAGGTCGGCTATCGGGTCAACGGTGACACCATCGAGTTCGAGCGCACCGGAGCGAAGGGGCGCATCATCGTATCCGAAGACACCGTCGTCGCGGAAGTGCAGCTGGGCCTCTTGCTGAGACCGATGCGCAGCCTGGTCGAAGCCAAGATCGACGAGTACTTCGCGCGGTACATGAAATGATCGCGCCACGACGTTTTTTTGACTGGTACAGGCTCGTGGCTGTATCCGGAAAGGGTGAGCGTGCACGCAGCAGCAGCACCGTGAATGACGTGAGCTTCGGGCCGCGTCGCTCATGGCGACGCCGCCCACGAAGGGAGCCGACATGAAGGACAAACGTATCGGGATCCTGATGGGCGGGATGAGCGCCGAACGGGAGGTCTCCGTGACCACGGGGAACGCGGTCTACCAGGCACTGACGGAGCGCGGTTACATCGCCACCAAGGTGTTCGTGGATCGCGACATCGATCAAGTGCTGCGACAGGAGCCCATCGACGTGGCCTTCCTGGCGTTGCACGGCTCGTACGGCGAAGATGGCTGCATCCAGGGTTTGCTCGAGATCCTGCAGATCCCGTACACCGGCGCTGGCGTGACCGAGAGCGCGCTGGCGATGGACAAGCTCAAGACCAAGGAGCTGTTCCGGCTGCACAACGTGCCCACGCCGCCCTACTACGCGCTGCACGCCGAGCAACTTGGCGAGCTCGCCGAGATCCACGGCTCGTTCGGCTACCCGGCCTTCGTGAAGCCGCGTCGGCAGGGCTCGAGCATCGGCGCCGGCTGCGCGCGGGATCTCGAGGATCTACGCCTGCGCTGTGAAGAAGCCGCGCGCTTCGACAGCTCCATCCTGGTCGAGCGCTTCATCGAGGGTCGCGAAGTGGCAGTCGGTCTGCTCGACGGCCGTGCCATGGGCGCCATCGAGATCGTGCCCAAGCACGGCGTCTACGACTACAAGTCGAAGTACCAGGCGGGCCGAAGCGAGTATCATTTCCCCGCGCGCTTGCCTCCGACGCGCTACGCGGGCGTGCTTCGCATCGCCGAGCGTGCAGTGCGTGCCGTGGGCGCCGAGGGCGCGACGCGCGTCGACATCCTCGTCTCCGAGGGCGAGAACGAGTACGTGCTCGAGGTCAACACTCTGCCCGGGATGACACCCACCTCGCTCCTGCCCAAGATCGCGGCCGGCTCCGGCTACGACTTCGGCGACCTGTGTGAAGCCATTCTGGACCGCGCCTCGCTCAAGCTCGGCCGGCTCTCCCACGCATCGGCTTCGTCGTATCCGGAAGCGAGCGACGTCATCGTGAGCGCCGGCGCTGAAGCGCGCGACGTCGCGTAGCAAATGCTCAACGACTCGTCGCTTCGGGAGGCGCAGCGTCGCGCTTGCCAAGCCACAGGCCGGCTTCTCCGCCGGCGCTGATCACGTCCGCCCGGTAGACGAGCAGCGTCACTTCGCCGGCGCCCGTCTGCGCTTCGGACTCGATGGCCAGGTCGCCGGGCTCGTGCACGCACAGCTGCACAGCGGCGCCTGCGTGGCCGCCTGCGCCCGCGCCAAGCTCAGCGCCGTGCTGGTCGAGCACGCGCACGGCGAGCTCGCTGATGCCCGCGTCGCCGAAGGCCGCAATCGTGTAGCACTTGCCGATTTGCACCGGCAGGCTGGTACGCACGCGCTCGCGTTCGGCGATCTTGAACACGAGCGGGTCGCGCACGGCCTCGAAGCCATGCTTGCGCAGGCCTTCCGCGAGACTGGTGGCGGCGTCTTCTTCGAGCTCGTGCGAGCCCACCGCTTCGGCAAAGGCGGGCCGTCCGCCGAGGACCCGCGCCACCGGTCCCAGCGCGCTGCGCGGGCCGCTGAACGATGCAACCACGAACGAACCGTCACCCTCGTAGAGCTGCACCACGTAGTACAGCATCTTCGCCACGGGCCCGGCACAGGTCTGGATGGTCGGATGCGCGTTCGGCTCGGAGTCGACCGCGAGCAGCTCGCCCTCTGGCGTGTACAGGGCGGCGTCCACGTCCTGTACGGTCTTGGTGGCCAGGGCGAGCCAGGTCACGCAGCTGTTGGCGGCGACGTGCACGGCGAAGGTCGCGTGGTTCCCGCTTGGCAGGAAGCCCGTGTACCGGTCCGGCCCCGGCTGCACGCCGAGCTGTGCGAGCACGCCGCTGATGCGCGCGACCACGGGCGCCAGACTGGGCGCCAGCGCGGCATCCGACGCACCTGCGGCGGTGCTTGCCGGAGAAGCCGTGGGTCGCGCAGTGGCCAGCCCCCCGGCACCCGAGCAGCCGAGGCACGCAGCGATCAGCGCGCCGCACAGCCTGCGCAGCGCGCGCCCGGCCAAGTGTCGATGTCTCGCGACCTGCCTCAAGGGTGCTCCTGTTCTGCGGCTGCATCTCGTCCGAGCACCACGAGCAGGCGCGAAGCGCCATGCGCTTCGCGAGCGCGCACCGACAGCTGCAGCGCTTGCTGCGCGGTCGCGCAGTGGTACACGAGCGGAGCGCGCGCGGCGGCGGCATCGGTCGCCAGCAGCTCCCCGCGCTCGTCGGTGAGCCCGAGCTCCAGCGCTCCGGGTTTCGTCTCACCCACGGCCACGGCGGCGACCGCGTAGCACGCTGCCTCAGGCAAGCGCAGTGGCAGCCTCAGGATCTCCGCCGGGCTCACGATGGCTGTGGTCAGCAGCTGGGCGTGCATGCCGTGCTGCAGCATGCGCCGCGCCGTCTCTGCGTAGGCGATGCGGGCGGTTTCGTCGACGCCGGGCGGCAAGCGGGCGTCAGGCTCCTGCAACTCGAACGCTTGCACGCTGTACGCCCCCGCACCCTGGAACACGGAGACATCCGCGATGTAGTGCGCCGGCGCGCTGGCGCAGAGCTTCACCATCGCGTTGCGTCGACGCGTCGTATCAGCCATCAGCGGCTCCGCGAACAGGCGCGGCCCACCGAACATGCGCAGGTCCAGATCGACCACGTCGCGGCTGCCCACCGCGACCAGCGCATAGCAGTGCGCTGCATCCAGTTGCATGCCGCGAGCTTCGTGCTGCCCCGCCGCAAGCGTTCCGTACGCCAGGAGTGCGCCCGGTTTGTAGCCCAGCGGCGCGAGCGCAGCGCGCGTGTGCTCCATCTCTTCAGGGATGGAACGCGCCGCCGGCTCCGGCCCCACGTCGATCGCCGCAGGCCGCGGCTCGCCGATCCACGGGCAGCCGTCGAGTAGAGCAAGCGCGGCCATGGGTTCGCTCGCATGGCCGAGCACTGCATAGCTGACCTCGCCCTGCCCATCCATCACGCGCAGCGTCACGAACACGCGGTCACCCGCGCGACCGCAGTACAGGGCGTAGGGTTTCGCGCTCGGCCCGTCGGCGCGGGCTACCGTTCGGCCGTCTTCGGCGTTCACGCGCAGATCGATGTCTTGCACGTACTTCGCACCCACTGCGATGAACGCCGCGCAGTCGTCTTGCGCGAGCACGTACGGATGCACTCGCACGTCGCCCGCCAGGAAGAACTCTTCGGACGGCGCTTGCAGCCAGTGCGAGCCCTCGTGGTGCTCGGTCTGCGCCTGCGCCGCGGTCAAGCATTCGTGCGCCGAGCCGGCCGCGGCATCGAGCGCTAGCGCCGCTGTTGGCGGCAGCAGCACGAGCCACGCCAGCACGCACTGAGCGGTCAGGGCTGACGAGCGGAGGAGTTGGTGCTGGCGTGAGCCGTGGCGCATGCAGGCGTTCTTGGATAGAGGGTAGCGCCCGCCACGCCGCGGCACCGGCCGATTCTGCCCAGGCGCTGTCCGGGGGCGCCGAGAAGTGGGTTCTTGACATTTCCGATAGGCTTAACCAGATTCCCTCGGTCAGCCCAGTCGCATGAAGCTCTCGAGCAAAGGTCTCTACGGGGTGCAGGCCATCTTCCACTTGGCCTTCCACGCCGACGGCGCAGAAGCGCAAATCAAGGAGATCTGTGAGCGCCAGGCCATCCCGCCACGCTTCCTGGAGCAGGTGTTTCAGGACCTGCGCAAGGCCGGCATCGTGACCTCCAGGCGCGGTCCCCGCGGCGGCTACAAGCTGGCCCAGCCGCCCGAGCGAATCCGGCTCGGTGACATCATTCGGGCGCTGGAAGGCCCCGTCCAGCTGCTGCCCGCCGGCCGGCACAAAGAACCCACCGAATCCTCGAGCCACGCAGTCGCGCAAGACATTTTCAAGGGGCTTTCCAGCGGCATCGAAGCCTGCTTGGATGCCGTCACCGTGGCGGACATGTGCAGCAAGGCGGAGGCGCTGGGCATCGCCCGCCGCCCCCCGCCCGCTTACGTCTACGCCATCTAGTCGGTACAAACCCTGGCCGGACAACCCTGCTCGGACAAACATGGTCGCGCCAGTCATCAACTCCCCGCTCGAGCTCGTCGGCCACACGCCGTTGATACGGCTGAACCGTGTCGTAACTGACACGGGTGCCACCGTCTGGGGCAAGGCCGAGCAGATGAACCCCGGAGGCTCGGTCAAGGACCGAATCTGCCTGGCCATGATCGAGCAGGCCGAGCAGCAAGGCCGCATCAAGCCGGGCGCCACCATCGTCGAGCCCACCTCCGGCAACACCGGCATCGGTCTGGCGCTGGTCTGCGCCATCAAGGGGTATCGGCTCGTGCTGACCATGCCCGAGAGCATGTCGCTGGAGCGGCGTGCGCTGCTGCAGGCCTACGGCGCGAAGATCGTGCTCACGCCCGCCGAGCAAGTCATGGAAGGTGCCATCGCCGCGGCGCGCGAGATCGTCGAGAGCGAGGGCGCGTTCATGCCCATGCAGTTCGACAACCCGGCCAACCCGGAGAGCCACGGCGTGCATACCGCCGCCGAGATCCTCGAGTCGCTCGGTGAGCTGCGCGTGCACACCTTCGTGGCTGCCGTGGGCACCGGAGGCACGGTCAGCGGTGTGGGCAAGCGGTTGAAACAGCACGATTCGAAGATCCGCATCATCGCGGTCGAGCCCGAGAGCTCGCAGGTGCTAGCCGGCGGCGAGCCGGGTCCCACCAAGATCCAGGGCATCGGTGCCGGCTTCATCCCGAAGAACTTCGATCGCAGCGTGGTCGACGAAGTGCTGCACGTGAGCGACCGCGCCGCCTACGACATGAAGGTCCGGCTGGCGCGCGAGGAAGGCTTGCTGGTCGGCATCAGCGCCGGCGCGAACGTGGTCGCCGCCGCACGCGTCGCCGCTGCGCTCGGACCGGACCAGCACGTCGTGACGGTGCTCTGCGACACCGGTGAGCGCTACTTCAGCCTGGACGAGTACTTCGCATGAGCTCGCTGGCGGACAAGCGCGTGCTCTTGGTGGGGGCCGGCGGGCTCGGCTCACCGGTGGCACTGGTGCTGGCCGCGAGCGGGGTCGGCGCGATCGAGATCGCGGACGACGATCGGGTCTCGGCGACCAACCTGCACCGTCAGCTGCTGTACGGCGCCGCGGACGTCGGCCGTTCCAAGGCCATCGCCGCCTGTGAACGCGTGACGCGGGTCGCCAGCGAGGCTGGAAACTTGACAAGCGCTGTTGCACGTGAAATGCGCTTCGACCCAGGTGTCGACCCTGAATCACTGCGCAAATTCGCGGTAGTGGTCGACGGAGTCGACAATTTCCCGAGCAAGTTCCTGCTCGCAGACGCCTGCGCGATCGCTGGTGTGCCGTGTGTGCAGGGTGGCGCGGTCCGCTGGGGTGGCTGGGCTCTGGCCAGCGTGCCTGGGCGCGGCCCCTGCTTGCGCTGCGTGTTCGAGGACATTCCGCAGGGCCCCGACCGTGGCTGCGCCGAAGCGGGCGTGGTCGGGCCGGTCGTCGGGGTGATCGGGGCGCTGCAAGCCGCGCTGGCGCTGCGCCTCTTGCACGGCGACCTCGACGCGGCCGGAGCCCTCTACCACTACGACGGGCTCGCCGGCTCGTTGCGCCGGACCCGAGTGGCGCGTTCGGCTACTTGCCGCTTGTGCGCCGGCGAAATTCGCGATTTGAAGGCGGACCGCTACCTCCCGCGCGAGTGCGCGGCCGAAGGCACGTACGCGGCATCTACATCGAGGAGAAACACCATGGCCATCACCGTTCGCGTTCCCACCCCGTTGCGCACCCTCACCCAAGGCAAAGACGAAGTCGAAGCCAAGGGCGCAACCATCCGCGAGCTCATCGAAGACCTCGAGCGCAACCATCCAGGGCTCAAGGAACGGCTGTGCGACGACAAGGGCGTGCGTCGCTTCGTGAACATCTACCAAAACGAGGAAGACATCCGCTTCCTCGAAGGGCTCGACACCAAGCTGAAGGATGGCGACTCGATCAGCATCGTGCCTGCCATCGCTGGCGGAGCCTCGGGCGGCTGAACGTGCTCAGCGACCACGAAAAACAGTTGTACGCGCGGCATCTGCTGCTTTTGGAGATCGGCGAGCGCGGGCAAGAGAAGCTGTGTGCGGCGCAGGTCGCAATGGCGCAGCTGGGCGACGCGCGTGCGAGCGCGGTGGCCCGCGAGTATCTGCAGCGAGGGGGCACGAGCTGCGCTGCCGCCGTCAGCGGCGGCACGCAGGTCGAGTTGGCGCTGCCCGATGCCAGCGCTGTGGACGCGCTCGCGGGTGATCCGAGGCTGCAACACGCAGCCGCGTGGCTCGCGGGCTCGTTCGCCGCGGTCGAGGCGATCAAGCAGATCGTCGGCGTCGGCCGTGCGGGGGCGATCCCCGAAACCTTCTCTCTTTCTTCGGAGGTCGGTTGATGGCACGTCCGCTTCGCATGAGCTCGGTGGTCGATGCCGTGGGGCAAACACCGCTGGTGCGCCTGCATCACATCGGTCGCGACAGCCCCGGCGTGAAGGTGTTTCTGAAGCTCGAGTACATGAATCCCGGCGGCTCGGTGAAGGACCGTCCGGCGTTGCAGATGATGAAAGACGCCATCGCCGATGGGCGCCTGACGCGCGACAAGATCTTGATCGACGCCACCAGTGGCAACACCGGCGTGGCGTACTCGATCTTCGGCGCGGCGCTCGGCTATCGCATCGCGCTCGTCATGCCCGCCAACGTGTCGCAGGCGCGCAAGAACATCACCCGCGCCTACGGCACCGAGCTGATCTTCAGCGATCCCATGGAAGGCTCCGACGGGGCCATCCGCCAGTGCCGGCAGCTGGTCGCCGAAAACACTGACAAGTATTTCTACTCCGATCAGTATCGCAACCCGAGCAACCCGCTCGCGCATTACCTGGGTACTGGAGTCGAGATTCTCGAACAGGTCGGCACGGAGCTGACGCACTTCGTCACGGGTCTGGGCACCTCGGGCACGTGCATGGGCGTGACGCGACGGCTGCACGAGCACTCGCGCAAAGTGGTGTGCATCGCTGCGCAGCCCGAAGAGGCGCTGCACGGGCTCGAAGGGCTCAAGCACATGCCCTCCTCGCTCGTGCCCGAGATCTACGACGAGAGCTTGCCGGACGAGCACATGAGCGTGCGCACCGAGGATGGCTGGGACATGGCCGACCGTCTCGCTCGCGAGGAAGGTCTGCACGTGGGGCACTCCACCGGCGCGAACGTCTTCGCTGCGCTGGAGGTCGCCAAGCGCATCAAGTCGGGTTGCGTGGTGACCATCGCGTGCGACCGCGGTGACCGCTACTTCGCACCGATGCGCTGGGAGAAGCACTATGAGTGGTAGTCAGCCGGCCTGGATCGCAGGCGATCTCGTGATGGACGCTGCGCTGCTGCACGAGCTCCACACGCACGCGCTCGAGACCTACCCGAGCGAATGTTGCGGCTTCGTGTCGGGTCCTGCAGACGCGGTCGCGGAGCTCACGCACGCCGCGCGTGAGCTGAACGAGGCCGACAAATTTCACGCGCTCGATCCCAGCACCTTCCCGCGCACCTCGCGCACGTACTTCAAGATCAACGAGTTGCGTGCCGCTCGTGCCTTCGAACAGGGTGAGAAGGCGGGCGCGCCGATCAAGGTCATCTATCACTCGCACTGCGACGCGGGGGCGTACTTCTCGAACGAAGACGCCGCGACTTTTGCGTCCGACAACACTTTGATGTGGCCCTGCGCGTTCATCGTGGTGAGTGTGATGCAGGGGCGCATCGCCGAGACCAAGCTCTGGGTGCACGTGTCAGGCACCAACGACTTTCGCGAGTCCAAGCTGACGGTGCGATGAACCAGACAGTGGTCGATATCGGCTGTGATCTGCTGATCATCGGCGGTGGCGCGGCCGGTTGTGTGGCCGCCGTCGAGGCCAAGGAGCGCGACCCCGATCTGCGCGTCGTGGTCATGGAGAAGGCGCACGTCTACCGTAGCGGCTGCCTTGCCGCGGGCATCTCGGCGCTCAACGCCTACCT
>DASVHQ010000290.1:0-14893 GCA_036382515.1 Polyangiales bacterium
CGGCCGCGCGGAGCGTTTGCGTGCCGCGCCCGCCTCTTCTATGGTCCGGCCCCGAACGCTCGAACACCTACGGAGAGCCTTAGCCATGGGACTTCTTTTTCCTTCCGAAGCCTGGTCCGCTGCCTACAAGGACGCGATCAACGGCAACCCGAGCTACGTGACGGCCGGCAAGGACTGGACGCACGGCGCGGTCGCGATGGTCGTGAAAGCCGATCTCTCGATCGACATCGCGCAGGACATGGCGGTGGTAGTGGACGTGAACGCCGGCCACTGCCGCGCCGCGACTTACATGCCAGCCGACGAGGCCCGCAAGACCGCGCCCTTCGTGATCGAAGGGCCCTACGACAACTGGAAGAAGTTGATCGTCGAGAACCTGGACCCGATCAAGACACTGATGCAGGGCAAGCTCAAGCTCACCAAGGGCCACCTGCCCACCATCATCCGCTACGTGGAATCGTCGAAGCAGCTGCTAGCGAGCGCGCAAACCGTAGCCACCGACTTCCGCAGATAGAGGCCAGCATGGGTTCACTTCGCTACGACATGCGCATCGAGCTCGCACAGGGCGCGCAGAACAACGGCTTGGCCGACATGGTCGCGTCGCTGATCCTGCAGAACCTGAACGACAAGCCGCAGAAACGCGCCGACTTCGCGAAGCTGCGCGGGCGCGTGGCGATCGTGGCGGAAGACGCTCGCGTGTCGATGACGCTGGCGTTCACCGGCAACATGCTGACCGTGCACGACGGGATCGTGGGCGTGCCCGACGTGACCGTGCGCGCGACCAGCGACGACATCATCCAGATGTCGCTGGTCGAGCTGACGCCGCGCTGGGCGCTACCCGATCGGCGTGGCGCAGTGATGAAACAGGTCCAGCAGCGCACCGACAGCGGACAGATCCGTGTGTACGGCGCGCTGCTGCATCCGGCCCTGATGTTGCGCCTGACGCGGCTCTTGTCGGTCAACTGACCGACAAGTGACGGCAACCGACGGCCCGCCGATGGCCCGCCGCACATGAGTCTTGACAACCATGGCCCTCGCGGTACATCACGCGTTCGCCGCGGACGTGGCGGAACTGGCATACGCGCTAGCTTGAGGTGCTAGTGGGAGTAATCCCTTGGAGGTTCGAGTCCTCTCGTCCGCACCGCCTCTGTGAACGTGACCGCAACGTGACCGCAACGTGACCGCATTGAACGAGCCCGCTGGCGGTCTGGAAACGCTCCGGCAGCGGGCCTCGAGACTGCCAAAATCACAGCATTTTTGCGCCCGACCGGGGTGTTCGTAGTAGAGTTGAGCCTCGCGGGTGCGGCCCGCTGGAGGTCTCATGTTCAAGGACATTCTGCGCGAGGTCGTGCAAAACACCGACGGCGCGGTCGCCAGCATCCTGATGGGCTTCGATGGCATCACCGTCGATAGCTACGTGGATGAAGCCAGCGGCATCGACATGGAGACCGTGGGCAGCGAGTACAGTCAGGTGCTCGCGCAGATCAAGCAGGCCGCCCAGCTCCTGGACATGGGCACGGCCCGCGAGGTCGCGGTGCAGGCCGAGAACATGACCACCCTGATGCGCCTGCTCAACGACGAGTACTTCGTGGCGCTGGCCATCGCGCCCACGGGCAACCTCGGCAAGGGGCGCTTCCTCTTGCGCCTGCAGGCCAGCAAGCTGCTCGAAAACCTCACCTGAAGGCGCGGGCCGTGGCCGACAAACCAAGAGCGCAGCGCCGCGCCCATGCCGCCGGGCAGGCGGTCCCGCTGGTGTTCGTGCTGCACGGGCCGAACCTCAACCTGCTGGGGCTGCGCGAGCCGGAGATCTACGGCAAGGACACGCTGGACGACGTCAACGGCATGCTCACGGAGCTCGCCGCCGAGCTCGGCCTGCGCATCGAGTGCCGGCAAAGCAACCACGAAGGCACGCTCATCGACTGGCTGCAGCTGGCCCGTGAGCAGGCCGCTGGCGTCGTGATCAATCCCGGCGGGCTCACCCACACGTCGGTGGCACTGCGGGACGCGATTCTTTCGACGCAGAAGCCCTGCGTCGAGGTCCACCTGTCGAACATCCACAAGCGCGAGGAGTTCCGGCACAAGTCCCTCACAGCCGCGGCCTGCATCGGCAGCGTGCTGGGCTTTGGCGTCGGCAGCTACGCGCTCGGGCTGCGCGCTCTGGCCATGCACCTCTTCGCGACGACAGGCGGCTCCGGCGGCTCGGGCAGCTCGACGCGCCGGGCCTTTGGGCGCGCTGCCCACAAGCGCGCCTAAACGCGCACCCCGTGGCGTTTACGAGGCGGCCGCACGCCGGCCGCGCTGTTCACTTGACCCGCGGCCGAGCGGAAACCTAAACTTTGGATGTTATTAGGCCTTTTCGCGTGGCGTGGCGCGTACGTGCGGCAGCCCGCGCGCAGCTGCACAGCCACGACCCTGGACTCTCCTAGGTGAGCATCGATCGCGCCAAAGCCATGCAGGCGGCCCAGAAGTATCTGGCCAAGGGCCAGCTCGACAAGGCCATCGTCGAATACGAACGGCTGGTGCAGAGCGACCCGAAGGACGCGCGCACCTTGCTCAAGCTCGGCGACCTGTACACGCGCAAGGGCGACACCAAAGAGGCGAGCGCGGCCTATCGCAAGGTCGCCGACCAATACGCCGATCAAGGCTTCTTTCTGAAGGCGGTCGCGGTCTGCAAGCAGATCCTGAAGCTCGATCCCAGTCAGCTCGAGGTCTGGGAGAAGCTCGCGGAGATGTACGAGCTGTTGTCGCTGGTGAGCGACGCGCTCGCGACCTACGAGCAAGTGGTCGAGGCGCACACGCGCGCGGGCAATGCGCGCAAGGCGCTGCGCGCGCTCGAAAAGACAGCTGACCTCGATCCCGAGAACGTGGCCTCGCGCATCCGCTATGCCGAGGCGCTCTCGAAGCTCAACAAGACCGAAGAAGCCGCGGCCGCGTTCGCGCAAGGCGCGGAGCTGCTCAAGAAGCAGGGCCGCATCGACGACTTCGTGAAGGTCGGCGAGCGCTTGCTCTACCACCAGCCCGACAACTACCCGCTGTGCCGTGAGCTCGCGGCGACGTACCTACAACGTGGCGATACGAAACTGGCGTTGGCCAAGCTGCAGGTGTGCTTCAACGCCGAGCCCAAGAGCATCGACACGCTCGAGCTGCTTGCCAAGACCTTCGAGCACATGGGTCAGCTGCAAAAGACCGTGTCGGTGCTGAAGGAAGTGGCGCGCGTGCACGCCACGCAGGCGCGCCCCGGCGAGCAAGGCAGCGTGCTTCGCAAGATCCTCGCGCTCGACCCGGACGACGTCGAGGCGCGTCGCGAGCTCTCGAGCATGGGCGATGCCCACGGAACCGAAGACTCGGGCGTCGTCGACATCAGCGACGGCGACTACGACGAGATCCTGGTCGACGACGAGGAAGACGAGCCCACGGTGCGGCGCAGCGGCGCGAGCCTCAACGCACGCGCCGCCGAGGAGGAGCACAAGCGCAGCCAGGTGGCGCGACTGCTCAGCGAGTGCGACGTGTTCCTGCGCTACGGCCTGTACGACAAGATGATCACGCAGCTACACCAGGTGCTCGACCTGGACCCGCGCAGCGTCGAGGCGCGCAGCAAGCTCAAGGAGGTCTACCTCAAGACCAACAAGACCTCCGACGCGGTGATGCAGCTCATCATGATCGCCGAGCTGCTGGCCGAGACCAACTCCGAGGCTGCGCGCGCACAGCTGGGTGAAGCGCTCAAGCTGGATCCGAAGAACCAGGCCGTCGCCGATCGTCTGCACGGCCTGTCGCAGGCGCCCGCCGCGAACGACGACGACGACGTGATCATCCTCGACCACGACGAGCCGCACGACGAAAGTGCTGACTCCTCCGATGTCACGCTCACCGACAGCGTGCCGAGCACGGCGCGTCCCGAAGAGTCGTTCGCCTCGGTGATCCCGTCGCCCGACGACGCCGAGGCGATGCGCGAGCAAGACGACGAGCCCGAGCTGGCGATGGATGCAGACTCGGGCGAAGAGATCGTGATGGACGCCGAGAGCGTGGCTCCACCGCCGCTCGCCGCGACACCCGAGGCAGAGCCCGCGCAGCAAGAAGAGCTTCCCGAAGACGTCGCCGAAGCGCTCGGAGAGGTCGAGTTCTACCTCAAGCAGGGCCTCGACGAGGAAGCGCGAGAGACCCTGCAGGACGCGCTCGAAACCAATCCCGATCACCCGGCGCTCGTGGCGAAGCTCGCTGTGCTCGACGGCGGCACGGCGCAGGCGGCCGCCGACCCGAGTTTCGCGCTCGCGCAGAAGCTGGCGACCGAAGCGGCGCCCGAGCCTTCCTCCGGGACAGGGCCCGTGGAAGTCGCGGACGTGATCGCACAGTTCAAGAAGGGCGTGGCCAAACAAGTCGACAAGGGCGACGCAGCCACGCACCACGATCTGGGCATCGCGTACATGGAGATGGGCCTGCACGCCGAGGCCATCGACGAGTTCAAGCTCTGTCTCACCGACCCGGCGCGCGTCTGTGCGGCGCACACGATGATCGGCCTGTCGTACGTCGCGAAGGGCGAGATGGAGCCGAGCGTCGAGCACTTCAAGCGGGCGCTCGAAAGCCAGCCATCGGAGGCCGAGGAGCTGGGCCTGTGGTTCGAGATCGGCAACGCCAACGAGCTACTGGGCAAGAACCTCGAGGCGCTGGTCTGGTACGAGAAGGTCGAGGAGAAGAACCCCTCGTTCCGCGACGTGGCCGAGCGCATCGAGCGGCTGGGCGTGGCGCGCACGCCACAGCAAGAGGCCGACGACTTCGACGAGATGTTCGACAACATGATCGTCAAAGACTGAGGCACTCGACCAGCCCCGCCGAGGCCACGGCTGACCGCTCGGCAGGGCTATCAAAACGCACGTGTCGGTGTATGCTGCGCGCCATGGAAAAAGTCCGGCTCGCTTCGCTCGTCCTGTCGCTCGTGTCGCTCGTGGCTTGTCAGAAGCCGACGCCAGCCGAACCCGCCAGTGCCCCGGCACTCGCAGGGCCCGAGCTGACGGCGATGCCCGGCGATCACGCGACCCCGACGCCTGGCAGCAACGAGCTACCCCCGGGACACCCGAGCATCAACGGTCCGGCCGTCAACGCGCCGAGCCTGGACGCGCCGAGCGTGGACGGCAAGACCATGCCGCCGGGCCACCCGGCTGTGGGCGGCGCTGCGCCAGGCGCTGCCCCCGCGGGCCCTGCGCCCACCGGTCCCGCAACGGCCGGCGGCCTGACCTGGAACGAGACCGCGCCGCTCGTGCGTCGTGCCCCCAAGAGCAACATGCGTGCGGCCGAATACGGCATCGCCGGTGACGACCACGCGGAGCTGAGCGTGTTCTATTTCGGCGAAGGTGCGGCGGGCGGCGTCGACGCCAACATCGAGCGCTGGCTCGGGCAATTCTCGCAAGCCGACGGCAGCGACACGGCGAAGAAGGCCAAGCGCAGCGAGATCAAGGTCGCGGGCATGGCCGTGAGTCAGGTCGAGACCACCGGCACCTTCGCGGGCGGCATGGGCAACCCCGGCGCGGGCCCCGCCACCGACTACATGTTGCTGGGTGCGATCGCGAACGGCCCCAATGGCGCCGTGTTCTTCAAGCTCACCGGGCCGCGCGCCGCCGTCGAGAAAGCGCGCGCTGCCTTCGGCAAGATGGTCGCGTCGCTGCATCCCGAAGCGCCGACCGCCCACTAGTTTCCACACACTCGGATTTGACGAGCGCCCGATTTCACGCGCTCGGATTTGACGAGCGCGACGAAGCGCGCTACCCCAGAGCCGTGTTCAAGATTTGCCTGAAGTGCAATCACGTCATTCGCCACACGCTGGCGCAGACGGGTTGCTTCGGGCTTTGAGAACCACGAGAGCTACCCGTCCGCCGGATCCGGTGGAGGGGAGCTTCAGCTTCTGACCAACGGCCCGGCACGGCGCTCGCAGGAGCCAGTGTGGTCGACGAAGCCTCCAAACCCCAGAGCCTGTGGACGCGATCACTGCTGACGGTGGTCGCGACCCAGCTCATCTTCGGTTACTCGGCATCGACGTTTCTGTTGATGCCCAAGTACCTGTCGACGGTGCTGGGCGCGAGCCCGAGCCAGCTCGGTCGCGTCGGTGCGCTGCCGAGCTTCGCCGCGGTGCTCGCGGCGCCCTTCGTCGGCAGCTGGCTCGACACGATCGGGCGCAAGCCGTTGATCGCCCTGGGCACGTCGCTGGCTGCGATCTGCGCCGCGCTGTGGCTGTGCGTGGATCATCTGGGCCCGCTGGTCTACGTGCTGCAGCTCGGCAACGGCCTAGCGTTCATGTTGACGTTCAACGCGTCCGGCACGCTCGTCACCGACAAGGCCCCGCCGGAGCGCCTGGGCCAGGCGATCGGCATCTTCGGCGCGGCGAACATGTCGATGAGCGCGATCGCGCCGGCCGCGGCCGAAGCTCTCGTGGCGCGCGCCGGCTGGCGCGCAGCGTTCGCGCTCGCGGCCTGTGCGGCGCTCTGTGCGCTTGCGCTCTCGCGGCGCATCGACGAGCCGGCGCGCAACCCCGGGCATGCGCCAAGACGGCCTTCGCTCGCGCCCACGCTGGCGCTGGTGCGACGGCTCTCGCCGCAAGCCTTCACGATGGTCACCTGCGGCGCGGCCTACGGCGCGGTGTTCACCTACTACCAGCCCTTCGTGCTCTCACAGGGCGCCAAGCACGTCTCGGCGTTCTTCATCGGCTTCACGCTGGCGGCGCTGGCCACGCGCCTGGGCCTGGGCTCACTGCCCGATCGGCTGGGCCGGCAACGCGTCGCCCTGGGCTCGTATGCGTTCTACGCCTGCACGGTGCTGGCGATGACGCAGCTTTTGCCCTCGCGCCTCTTCGTGCTGGGGCTCTTGTTCGGCTGCGCGCACGGCTTCTTCTACCCGGCGCTCAACGCACTGTGCGTGGAGCAAACGCGCCCCGAGCAACGCGGTCGGGTCATGACGCTGGTCAACGGCTCCTTCCAGCTCGGCAACATGAGCAGCGTGCTGGCCTTCGGTTGGGTCGCCGAGCGCTACGGCTACCCCAGGGTGTTCGTGCTGGCCGCCGCGATCACCTGCCTCGGCCTCGCCGCGCTCTACGGCTCGTCCACGAGATCGCCGGCGCGCGACCCGAGCCAGGCGTAAAGCGTGGCGCAGCGCGCGTGCGACCGGCCAACGGCGCAGGCACCGAGCCGTAAGGCGCGCCCCTGTAGCAACCGCGATCCGCCGGTGGCCCAAGACTTGCCGAGCGCGGGAAGGTGTGCTCGTGTTCGTCCCGACCTCGGATCGTCGGGGCGGCGACCTCGCGGCGGGCAGTGCTGCGCGAGGCCTGCCACCTCCTGGAGAACGAATTATGTCTTCACGCTGGCTGATCGTAGCAGCGCTCGTCGCCGCGCTCTTTGGCTTCGGATTTGCCTCGGCGTCCACGTACGACTTCGCGGCGCATCTGGATCGTCAGGTGCACAGCTTGCACTGCTCGTTCATCCCGGGTCTGTCGGGCACCGAGTCCAGCGCGCACGGCTGCCAGGTCACACTGATGAGCCCGTACTCGTCGATCTTTCGCAAGAGCGTGTGGGGCGGCATCCCGATCTCGCTGCCGGGCATGGCGGTGTTCGCGAGCCTCGCGGCACTGGCCCTGGCCATCGTCCTCACCAAGTCCGAGCAAGACCGCAGCGCAGTGCTCACGCTCGTGCTCCTGAGCGCGGCTCCGGTCGGCGCCTCTCTGATGATGGGCTCGATCGCCGCGTTCGAGCTGCACGCCGCCTGCAAGCAGTGCATCGGCATCTACACCTCGAGCTTTGCCGCCGGGATCTTCGCCTTTTTGGCGTTCCGCAAGCGTGTGCGGGTGGTGGGCGGGAACGAAGAGCCTCCCGCCATGCGCTGGCCGCTGGTGCTGCCGCTCGCCGGCGTGCTCGTCGTCCTGCCGATGACCGGCTACGTGCTCGCCATGCCGAGCTACGTGCCGTACGCCAAGGGCTGCGGCACGCTGCCGCACCCGGAAGATCGTGCTGGCGTGCTCGTGCACGTGAAGACTCAGGAGCCGGGAGCCACCGCGGCCCTCGAGGTCTTCGATCCCCTGTGCCCTGCGTGCAAGGCCTTCGAGGACCGCCTCAAGGGCGCCGGGCTCGACAAGAAGCTGGACCGCAGCTACCTGCTCTTCCCGCTCGACAACAGCTGCAACTGGATGATCGACAACGCGATGCACCCGGGCGCCTGCGCGGTCAGCTCGGCGGTGTTGTGTGCAGGTGACAGGGCCAAGGATGTGATCGACTGGGCCTTCGCGCAGCAGACGGCGATCCACGATGCGGCCGTCAGCGACGCGGGCGCAGCCGCACGCATGGTCGCCACGCAGTTCCCCGATCTCAAGTCTTGCATGGAGTCGGCGGTGACCAAGGCGCGCCTGGCGCAGAGCCTGCGCTGGGCGGTGCGCAACCAGCTGCCCGTGCTCACGCCGCAGCTCTACGTCACGGGCCGACGCCTGTGCGACGAAGATACCGACCTCGGCCTCGAATACACGCTCAGCCACATGCTCAAGGGGGACTCATGATTAAGATGCTCTTGCCGGCGCTCGCCGTGATCGCGTGCTTCGCGCCGACCGTCCTGGCCACCTCCTGGGTGCACTCGGCGGGTAAACGGCTGGCCGCCGATCAAGGCGCGGCCAGCGCACCGAAGGTCGCCGTGGCCCAGGCGGCCGACGAGGCCTACTGCACGCCGCAGCTCAAGGTGATCCTGCGACGCGTGCTCAAGAGCTGCGGCTTGCTCGAATCGGGCGAGGTGCGCGGCTGCCAGCCCACCGATGCCAAGCAAGTGGCCACGCTCGCCGGTGGCGACTTCAACGCGCTCTTCATGCCCATGGCCAAGCGGGCGGGCGTGGTCGAGTACGACCGCGACAGCGCGGCGCTCGACCCGAGCGACCAGGCCCTGGTCGACAAGATCTTCGCCGACCAGCAGGGCGCCAGTTACTTCTTCGTCGTGGCACGCGCCTCCACCGACGGCTCGGTCGAGCACAACCGCGAGCTGAGCAAGCAACGCGCGCAAGCCTTGATGCAATACCTGCGCGACAAGTACAAAGATCCCGAGCTCGATCACGAGGTCGGCTTGCTTTGGCTGGGCGAGGAGTTCGCACAGCTCGATCAACGCTTCTGTGAATGGCAACGCAGCGGTACGCCGGGTGCCTGCTCCACCGAGAACTTGAACCGCAGCGCGTTCATCTCATGGATCGATTGCCAGCTGTGATCACGCGCAGCGCCCTACCCTGGCTGTGCGTGCTCGGCTTGCTCGCATGCACCGACGATGCGAAGCCGGCGGCGAGCACCACCACGGCCGAAGATCGCGTCGAGGTCGTGATGGCGAACAAGAAGGTGTCAACCTTCGCCGACCTGTGCGACGTGGCACCTGCCAAGGACGCGCCCAAGCCGTTCAGCTGGCCGGCCATGAGTGGCAGCGCCGCCGCCAGCAGCACGCGTTACCGTTGGGTCAACGTGTGGGCCACCTGGTGCAAGCCGTGCGTCGAGGAGATGCCTCTTCTGTCACGCGTGTTCGGTGAGTGGCACAAGCAAGGCCAGGACGTCACGCTCTCGCTACTCTCGGTCGACGCGGACGCCGCGGCCGTGCAGAAGTTCATGAGCGAGCATCCGGGCACGCCAAGCTCGCTGCAGATCAGCGACGCCTCGCAGACCACCACCTGGCTCACGAGCCTCGGCCTGGCCACGGGCTCGGCGATCCCCGTGCACATGGTGGTCGATGCTGCGGGAAATCTCGTGTGCGCGCGTTCGGGCGGGATCAGCCAGGAAGACCTGGAGCGCTTCCGTCAGGCCATGTTCGTCGCACGTTGAAGCGAGCCCACTGGACCGGGGCGCGAGCGCTGACCGGTGCTGACCACGCGCAGTGCGTGCGCTACTTGCCGCTCGGCTTGTCGGGCGCCTGGTACCAGCGCCGGCCGTTGTTCCAGCTCTGCTCGATCTCGGCGATCACCTGCGCGCCCAGCAGCACGATGATGGCTCCGAGCTCGATGCTGAACAGCACCACGATCACAGCAGCGAGCGATCCGTAGATCACGCCCACCGACGAGACGTTCTGCAGGTACCAGACCAGCACCGACTGCACCCCACGCAGCACCAGCCCTGCCGAGAGCCCACCCACGAACGCGGCGCGCACGTGGCCCTTGCCGGGCGGCATCACCACGTAGATGGCCGAGAGCGCGAGCACCGTGCCGACGAAGCCCATGAGGCTGGTCCACGCGGGCAATCGATTCGCCAGGAACGGCACGGCGCCGAGGCTGAGCAGCGTGACCGTCTCCAAGAGCGAGGCGACGCCGATCGCCAGCACGAAGCCGAGCGAGATCAAGACCGACTGCAAAAGCGTGCGGCGGCTGTGCACCTCGTGGCGGTGCGCGAAGATCACGTCCATGGCGTGCTGCAGTGTGCGAAAGGCCAGGGTGCTGAACACGAGCAAGGTGCCAAAGCCCACGACGCCACCGCTGTACGGCACCTCGAGCGCGGCCACGAACGCGTCGATCACGGGCTTGGCGCTGCCGGACGGGATCAAGAGATGGAGCTCGCGCGTGACGACCTCGATGAAGCTCTCACGGTCGACGAAGCGAGCGAAGACCGCGGTGGCCAGCATGAAGAGCGGCAGGACCGATAACAGGCCGTTGTAAGCGATGGCGCTCGCCATGACCTCGCCGCCGTTGGCGATGAAGCCACGCAGCACCCGCAGCGCGAAGCTGGACAGGTTGCGCACGAAGCTGGCGAGCGCAGGCACGACTTTCGGATTTTGGGCCACGCGCGGCGGATCATAGGCCTGTGAGCGACATTGCCCAAGCCGCAGGGCGGGGGTCTGGGCGCGGGACGTCTCGGGCTGTGCATGCAGCGCAACCTGCCGGGGCGTGTTGGGAGGGCGGGTCGCTCCCGGGCTCGGGAGAGTGTCCTCGGCACTGCCGCCACGGCTTCGCACGAGGCGCCTTGGGCCTGCGAAACGAGCCCGGGAGCGACCCGCCCTCCCAACACGCTCCAGTAGTCGTCTAGCCATGCAGTCATGTCGACGTCAGCGTGACGTGACTCGGCGTGAGCATCGGCAGCAGTCACTGCGAGCAACCGCATTGGCGGTGTCAGACGACAACACCTACTGCGATGTCGCGCTCCCGGCCGGCACACGTCGGATGACCGAAGCCGCCCGCGCTGACGCCGAGGCCACCGAGGATGCGATGGGCCGTGTCGTAGAGCGGAAGGCCGCCACCGAACACGTTCACGCCGCCCACCAAGTGACCGGCGCGGGCGGAGGCAATCGAAAACCGCTCCCAACGCACACATATCGACTCGAAGTGTTGGACTAGTTACTTACGATCGTAGGTCGGGCCGCCCGCAGCGAGCATGTGCAGCGCCGCTTTCACGCGAGCTTGCACTTCGGGACGCACGGTCGGCGTGGCCGACTGCTGGCACGCCCACAGCGCGTGTTTGAGCGCGTTGCAGGCCGCGCCACACGACACACAACCGAGCACGTGCTGCTCCATCTCGGAGCAATCCTTCGGGCTGAGATCACCTTCGAGCTTGCGTGACCAGAGCGAGAGCACGTCCGGGCAGTCGGGCGAAGCGGGCGGCACGACGGGCTCGAGCACGGGCCGCAGCGCGTCGCGCAGGGCCGCGCGCGCGCGATGCAGACGGCTCTTGAGCGCCTCCACCGAGATCCCGAGCGCCGCAGCAGACTCGGCTGCGCTGAGGTCCTCGACATCTCGCAGCAGGATCACTTCGCGATGATCGTCGGGCAACCGACCGAGCGCCACGTTCAGCGCGTCGGACAGCTCGCGGTCGGAGACGCTCTGCTCGGGCGTGGGCTCGCGATCGTGGAGCTCGCCGACGTGCTCGACGTTGGCATGCGGCTGGTTCTTGAGCCCACGCCGACGCCGAGTGCATGCGCTACGCGTCAGCGCGAACACCCAGCTCGACAGCGACGAGCGGCCCTCGAACTGAGACAAATGGGTGGCGATCGACAAGAGCGTGTCTTGCAGCACGTCGTCAGCGTCGCTCTCGCTCTTGCACATGCGCAGCCCGAAGCGATGAATGGCCGGTGCCACGCTCTGCAGCAGCTCTTGCAATGCGGCGCTGTCGCCAGCCCGCGCGCGCTCGATCAGCGGTTCCACGCCGCGGAGCATAGTCCAGCCCACCCACGACGGCCACGACCGCCACAGCCGCCACGCGGACTCGGCCGCAAGCGGCCGCGAACCCTCCGCGCGCGCCGCTGGCTCTTACGCTCGTGGCCACTTCGAACACAGACCGCGCGGCGGACCAAGCGCGCCCCGAAATGGCGAAAGACCACAGGAATACCAAGATGCTCACGAGATTGGCCTTCGCTCTAGGCGGTGCGCTGGTCGGCCTTGCGTATCAACGCTTCGTCGGCTGCCGAACGGGCACTTGCCCCATCACTTCCAACCCCTACATCTCGACGCTCTACGGCGGCGTGATGGGCTATCTGATGTCCGGCAGCGGGAGCTGAGCCGGTGATCCGAGGACCGAGCGCGAGGAGCGAGCAACCGCCATGAGCACAAGCACACGCGAAGTCACCCTCGAGACCTTCGAGCCGCTGATCGGCCAGCCGGGCATCGTCGTCCTCGACTTCTGGGCCAGCTGGTGCGGCCCGTGCCGCGCATTCGGGCCGATCTTCGAGGCCGCGGCCGCGCGCTACCCCGACATCACCTGGGGCAAAGTGGACACGGAAGCGGAAGGCGAGTTGGCAGGTGCGCTGCAGATCCGCTCGATTCCCACGCTGATGGTCTTCCGCGACGGCATCTTGTTGCTGGCGCAAGCGGGCATGCTGCCGGCGGCTGCGCTCGACGATCTGGTCAAGCAAGTCCGCGGACTCGACATGGCCGACGTGCGCAAACGCGTGCAAGAGCAGCAGCCCAGCGAGGCCTGAGCACGCATCGGCGTCCGCGGCTCCGCGAACGCCTGCGCTCTAGGCGTCGAGCGCTGCGCCGCACGCAGGGCAGAACTTCCACTTGTGCTCGCGCGCGTGCGCCGCAAGCGGACTGCTGCAGCATGCGGCGACGGCAGCATGCGGCGACGGCAGCTGGCTGCACGGCGGCCGCAGCGCTGTGCTCTTGCCGCTGCGCCTGCATCGCCGAGATCAAGCGCGCGCGCTGTTCGGCGGTGAGCGTGGTCTCGATGGTCGGGCTGCGCGCGGGCCCACTCATCAGCTTCAGATCCAGCTCGGGGAGCTCCACCGACGGTCGCGCGTCCACGCGAAACTCGAAGCTGGAGCTGCCCACACCGATCTCGTCCCCCGGCGAGAGCTTGGCCTCGAGCACCGGCTCGCCGCGCACCCACCCACGTGCCGTTGTCACTGGCGAGATCCCGCAGGAGCACGCTGCCGTCGTCGAGCTCGAGCACGCACGCGTGCTTGCGTGACACGCCCTGGTCGATCACCTGGATGTCGCATTCGCCGCCACGCCCGATCAGAGTGCGGCCGGCGATCGGAAACACGCCGCCTTCCAGAGGGCCGTTCTTCGCGACCAGTACGTTCATAGCAGAGCCAGCATAACACGACTGTTGATGGCGCCGACAGCGCGGCAGAGCGCGCGACCGCGCTCGCAGACGACGCGCCGACCACGGGCACTTACATGCGCTGCACGGGCTCCGAGGCGGCCACTGCGCGCACGCACGCGCCATTCATCAGGCGTACACGAAGAGCGAGAGCGCGACGTAGAACGTGTGCGTGTATACGGCCACCGCGAACCCGCGCGTCAGGTAGATGAGCGCGAGCAGCGCCGCCGCGAGCACCCGATAGCCGAAGGCCTGCAGCACGAAGGGCTCGGCGAACGCACCGAAGTTGTAGGCGAGTGAAGCCAGGCACGACGAACCAACGAGACAGACGACCAACGCCACCGTCCGGTGCATGCCCACAAGCCGCACGAGCGCCGCGGCAGCGCCGGTCACGAGCACGGCTCGGAAGATCAGTTCCTCGTGGAAGCCGGCACCCGCCGCAAGCACGAGCTTGGCGCCCACACCGAGCGACTGCAGCGCCGCGTCATCGAGCGTGCGCGCGAGCCGGTGCGTCGACCAACCGAAGGCAAAAAGCAGCAGCAACGCAAAGGCCACGCTCTCGAGCAGAACGGGCGCGATGCCGAGCTGCGGCAACTTCCCGCGCTTGCGCTGCACGTAGACCGCACCGGCCAGCGCCAGCGTGAGCGCGAACGTCGCGATCACGTACGCGGGAACGCTCGCGTGCAAGAGCGAGAGCAGCGCGCCCGAGACCAGATCGACCCCTGCACGCAGATCCACGACCAAGAGGCCCAGGTGGTAGACGAGAAACACCGGGACCGTGAACGCGATGCTCGTGAGCGGATCGGGGCGCCGCAGCAGGCGCGCGAGCCAGGTGTCCGGCTTGCCGGGTGCGACAGCAGCGGCGTCCGGCGTCGGCACCGCCGGCGTTCGCACGGGCGTCGCCGGCTCGATCGCACTCTTCTCCTGTGTCGTACTCGGCTCGTCCATGGTGTGGCCTCGCTCGTTTCTCGCAACCGTCCGCTCCGCGCAACCCGCATAGCACGAGCCAGCTTGACGCCCCAGCCAGGAAACGCTAACGATCCCGACTCGTTGCGGGCATAACTCAGTGGTAGAGTGGTAGCTTCCCAAGCTGCAAGTCGTGGGTTCGAATCCCATTGCCCGCTCAGAGTTTTGCCAGTAGTTACGGGGAGTTGAGTGGCGCTACCGAGTGGGGCGGCCGCCGGGATGGTCGAGCGTGGGACCCGATATGGGACCCTGGATTGGCGCCGGCCGCGCGCGCGGCCGGGGTACGCCCGCTGCCCTACGGCAGCAGATCTTGCGGACGCACCCCGAGCGCGTGCGCAAGTTTCCACATCGTGCGCAGCGTGACAGACCGGCCGCTCTCGATCCGTTGGTAGTGCCGCAAGCTGAAGCCGCGATCC
>DASVHQ010000291.1:0-62549 GCA_036382515.1 Polyangiales bacterium
CAAGCAATGCTGCAAGGTGCCGACCGCGAGGAAGGCGCTGAAGGAAGCGGCAAGCACAACCCACGAGCCGACGAACAGCAACCGGATACAAGGCGGCGAACGCCAGGGCGAGCGGGCCTATGACCGCGAAGCTCTCGTGACCAAAGGCAATCGACGTAGATCCGGCGGTTGCGTGGGGAAGTCCATGTTCTTACCCGGGGAGATCTCGCTTGTGCTTGAAAGCGTGGCTCGGGCACTGGAATCTGGACAGCCTGCAGCTCGGCGGCCTGGATGAGCGCGGCAGGTGCTGGGGCTGTTCAGGGCTGGGTGGCGTGTTGGGCGCACGCCGAGGCGGCAGCTGGGCGGGGTTGCGCCTGGGGTGTGGTCCCGTCGCTGCCCGGGGTTGCACCGCGCCGGGCCGTGCGCTCGCTCTACCTGCTCGCACCGGCTCCCTGCGTCGCGCTCTTCGTGCACGGCTTGCTCGCCGTGTTGCACATGCAGACGCTCACGTTCTGGTCGTTCGTCGTGGTGCGCGCGCTCTTGTGTGGCGGGTACGCAGCGCTGGCTGCGTACCTCGTCGCGAGCTGGACGCTCTGCGAGCGTCCCTGACAGACGCTCTGCGACCGTCCCTCACGGGCGCTCTCAGAGCGTGGCTGCCTTCGGCCGGTCCATGCTCATCACCGCGTCGCGGGCTTCCTTCACGCCCGCGTCACGCGCCGCGAGCAACAAGCCGCGCATGTTCATGCCGACGAGCACGCTCGCCACCAGGCGGCGCTTCTCGGCATCGGGTCCCGTGACCACCTTGTAGAGCGCCGCACGGACCGCGCGCGCTGACATCCCGGAGGCGCCATCCCAGCCCGCAGCCAGGCGAGCGGCCAGCTGCGTCCACGGGTAGGTGTAAGAGACCTTCGTGGTCTCGTTGCCTTCCTTGAGGATCTCGGCCACGCGCATGCGGCGGTAGATCTGGCCTGATGCAAACATCGGCTCGAGCAGCAAGTTGAAGTTGTCGTTCTCCGTGCTGTTGATCGCGCCGCGCAGGATCTCCTCGGCGTCGCGGTCGTTGGGCAACACATCGAGCAGCTTGCGTGCGCCGGCTTCGCTGCCGCCCAGCACCACGGCCACCGCGGCATAGCGGCGAGCGTTGGTGTCGTCGAGCAGCTTGATCAGATCCTCGTCGTTCGCGGGATTACCAGCGTAGCCGATGGCCAGCGCGGCCGACAGCTTGATGGTGCCCGGCGTGTTCGTGCTGCTGAGCAGCGGCACGAGCTTGGTCGAGATCTCGGCGTTGGGCTTGCGCCACAGACCGCTCACATAGGCCATGCGCACGCGCTCGTCGAGCTTGGCGTCGGTGATCTTCGACAGCAGCATGGCGTACACGGACGCGTCCGCCATCTGGCCGAGCGCCGCACCCGCCGCACCGCCCAACCGCGCGTCGTCGTCCGGATCCTCGACAATCGTGACGAGTTCCTTGATCGCCTTGGCGTCAGTCTTGCCGAAGTAGGCAAGGCCGGTGATGGCTTCCAGACGGTTGCGGTAGGCCATCTCGCTCACCACGCTCGGGCGCGAGAAGTCGACCTTCTTGTCGCGCTTGAGCATGCCGACCAGCACCTTGTACGCCGGCTCGTACGGCAGCTGTGCGATGGCCTTGGACGCCGCGCCGATGTCGTCGCCCTTCAGCTCTTTCACGAGCATCGGGCCGGCAGGCATGTAGTGACTGGTGCCGATCGCGCGCATCAGCGCGGCCTTGCGCCCGGGAAAGTCGTTGATCAGCGCCAACAAGCCCTCGCCCGCAGCGGGGTTGCCGAGCTGGCGCAGCGCATCGAGCGCATCGTTGCCGTCGTCGTCGTTGTCGCTCTTGGCGAGCGCGAGCAACGCCGGCACAGCGCGGGCATCGCCGAGCTCGGCGAGCGACTGTGCGGCCTCGACGCGGGTGTCTTGATCCTCGTCGTTCACGAGCGTTGCGAGCGCATCCGCGGCGCGCGGATCGAAGGTGTGGCGCAACAGGCGCACGAGGTCGCGCTTGGTGGTCGCGTCCTTGGCTTGCGAGAGCAGCGTGGCAATCTGCGGCGCCGCCGTGCTCTTGGCGATCGCGTCGAGCACGCTCTGTCGCATCTCGGGGCGCTGCGTCATCAGCTGGAACAGTGGCGCAGCCGCGCTCGGATCGCCTGCACGACCGAGGCCGCCAACGGCGGCGCGGATCACTTCGGGATCCTCGCCCGCGCGCTGGATCATGCGCACGAGCGCGGGCACGATCTGCGGCGACGGCGCTTCCGAAAGCGCCATGGCCACCAGCGCGCGCACGGGCTTCTCGGCGTTGCCCGTGAGCTCCGGCGAGCTGAGCTTCTGAATGCCCAGCGCTTCGGTGATCACCTTCGGATCGAAGTCTTCGTTCTTCTGCCAGATGCCGCGCACGAACTCTTCGAGGATCGCGTCGGCTGCAGCGGGTTCCTTGAGCACGGCGAGCGCCCACACCACCTGCGAGCGATCCATCGTGTCGGCGGTCTTCAGCGCAGCGAGCAACGCGGGCTTGGCTGCCTCGGCCTCGGGCGAGCCGATGGCGGCCAGGGCGCTCGCAGCTTGCGCACGCACGACGCCCGCGTGAGCGAGCTCGTTGATCAGCAGTGGCACGGCTTGTCGGTCACGAAAGTGGCCGACGTTCCTGATGGCGCGCACTTTGACGTCGTCGTACGTGGTCTTCGCCAGCACGTCGCGGACCTTCGCCATCATCGCATCGCCTTCGAGCGTGCCGGCCTCCTTGAGTCCGTTCATGCGCGACTCGAAGGCGTCGTTGCGCTGCTTGTAGAAGTAGACCAGCACAATCACGCCGATGATCATGAAGAGGGTCGCGAACCTGCCTGTCGTGGTCGTGCGCCGGCCGATCTTGCGCAACGCCTCGTCGTCGCTCATGCCTGCGGCAAGCGCGTCGAGGTCTTCCGGATAGGCGAATGCCGTGAGCGAGGACTCGAACTTCGGTTCGGTGCCAGACAACTTTTCGCCGGTGCGCATGCGCAGACCTCCCAAGGTTGGCCGAGACGATACCTAGGAGCGGGTGTACGAGCAACGCACATCTGGCGCCGGCACCCCGCTAGCGCTCGGGTAGGCGCAGCCCGAAGACGCGCATGGCATTGCGGTAATACAGCTTCTCCAGGACCACTTTCGGTAGTCCGACGCCGTCGACCGTCCACGATCCCTGGATCGGAGTTGGGTGCTTGAGCCCTCGCGTGGAGGTCTCGAAGTACAGCCAATGGGCGAGGAAGAACGCAGGCACGCCGGCGAGGGTGTCCGGTTCGGCGCCGCTGCTACCGAGGCTCAGGCCATCCGGGTTCACGGCGAGATCACTGCCGAACAGCACGCGGTCCTGGTGCTCGAGGAAGAACGCGCGCATCTCGCTCGGCGAGTGCCGTCCGAATTCCGGGACGCGCGCCGCGGTGTCGATCACCAGGTTCGGGTGGGCGCGCAGCATGCGGCTGACGCGCGCAGGGTCCTCGGCCGCGTTGCCGAAATGCGCTCCGAGGAAGGTCGTGTGCGGGTGGCGCGCGACACGACGTTCGAACTGATCGAGCAGGCTCTCCCAGCTCGGCCACGGATCGCCGTTGGGTGTCAGCCCGTAGAAGCTCCAGGCAGGATGCGCCAGCAGCTCCTGATAGCGCTCGTTGTTGGGCGTCGGCGGGAGGAAGAACGCTTTGGGATCGCCGCTGTGGATCAGCACGGGCAAGCCGAGCTTGCCGGCATCCTCGAAGAGCGGGTCGAAGACCGGGTCGTCCACGGCCAGCAGCCGACCATCCCGACCGACGGCGCCCAGGCCCAGCGACTTGGGGATCTTGAGGCCCACGGCGCCCAGCGTCTTGCAGGCCGCGAGCGTCGCGTGGGCATAGACGGCGAAGTCGGCGTCGGCCGCACGGCTGAGCCGGATGTTGCAGTAAGGAAGCAGGTGGCCCTGACTGGCTTGCGCGAGCGCGACCGAGTCCGAGAGGCCACCCTCCGGATAGCCGCCCGAGGCGTTGAGTCCGATCCGTATGCCAGCTGCGGCCATCAGCTGGAGCGCGAGGCTGCTCGTGCTCGGCGCGATGTGCATGTGCACGTCGATCTTCGGCAGGCTTGGGTCGACCGTCGCCACAGCCACAGCAGCCAGCGTGGCCGGCGCGCCTACCGCGGCCGGAGCGTGGCAGGTGCAGCCCGCGAGCCACGCCAGAGGTACGGCCAGGTACGACAGCCACCGCACTCGCATGCGGCGGCCACGGGGGAGGTGGTTCACAGACCCGAAGTTTACCTTTATCATGAGCGCAAGTACGCGGAATCGTTGTCGACCTGAGCGCGGCAGGCGATGACCCCCAAGATGGCTTGATCGGCGCAACGGAGTGAGAGCATGGCGATGACCAAGTCGGAGCTGATCGAAGCGGTCGCTGAGCGCACGAAGATCACGAAGAGTCGCGCAGAGTTCGTCGTGAACTGTGTATTCGATGCGATGACCGCAGCGCTAGAGCGCGGCGAGGGAATCGAGATTCGTGGCTATGGCTCGTTCACCGTGCGCGACTACAAGCCATACGACGGACGAAATCCGCGCACTGGCAATCAAGTCGCTGTCCCGCCCAAGCGCTTGCCCTTCTTCAAGGTCGGCAAGGAGCTGAAAACGCTGGTTAATCAGGGCCTATCCGGCGAGGGATCCGCCGCGCTCGGCAGCCATGACGATGATGATGATGATGACGACGAGCCCTGATCCGGGCGCCCGCGTCCAGCGTCCCCGAATGCATTGAGCTTTCCGTCCAGTGGTCAGCGCCGCGCGTCTGCAGCGGCCCGGGCCGCGGCGCTACAGACGCGCGGCGCTGATCACTTGCTGTCGGAAGTCTGCTGCGAGGTCGAGCTTAGCGAGCAGTTGCTGCGCGGGCGTGACTCCGGACGCGACGAGCTTCTTGATGCGCGCCAAGTGGATCGACTCGTCTTGCCCTGCGGCGTTCTTGATCGCGAAGCGCTGAAGGCCTGCCTCGCCGATGTCGATCAGCTCCGCCGCCCAGCGCTGCACGCTCTTGCCTGCGAGCGTGGCGGCCAGCCCCTGCTCGGCGATCTGCGGTCGCGCCGCTTGCACTGTGCGCACGTCGAGCGAGCTCGCCAGGCTCTCGGCGCGCTCGAGCGCGAGTGAGTCGTCGAGCACGCCTTTCCACAGCGCCGGCAGCGCACACAGCAACTCAGTGGGTTGCGCGTCGGCGCCGCGCATCTCGAGGATGTTCTTCAGGCGCGCCTCCGGGAAGAGCGTGTTGATGTGCATCTTCCAGTCGGTGAGCGTGGCGTGCTCGCCGTGCGCGCCGTCCTTCATGAACATGCGGAAGGTCTGCTCGGTGTTCGGCAGCGCGCGCGACCCGCGTTTGAGCATGAACATCGGCACGTCGAGTGCCCACTCCACGTACGAGCGGAAGCTGGCCTGCTTGTCCCACGCGAACGGCAGGAGCCCGCTGCGATCTGGATCCATGTTCAGCCACACGTCGGCGCGCTCGGACAGCCGTGACCCGCGCTTGCCTTCGTAGAAGGGGCTGTTGGCGAAGATCGCGGTGACCACCGGTTGCAGCGCGAGCGCCACGCGCAGCTTGCGCATCGCGTCGCTCTCGTTCTCGTAGTCGAGGTTGGCCTGCACGGTGCACGTGCGGCGCATCATGTCGAGCGCGCGCGGACCGCGCGTGGGCAAGTAGCGCTCCATCACGCTGTAGCGGAGCTTCGGCACGTGCGGCAGATCCTGCTGACGCGCGAACGGGTGGAAGCCGAGGCCGAGCCACACGATGCCGAGCTCCTGCGAGAGCTGGTGGAGCTCGGCCATGTGCTGGCGAAACTCCTGGCAAGTGTCGTGGATCGAGGCGTGCGGCGCACCCGAGAGCTCGAGCTGTCCGGCTGGCTCGAGCGTGATCGACGCTTGACCGCGCTGCAGCGAGATCACCTCTCCGCCGTCGATCTCGCGCTCGGGGGTCCAGCCATGGTCCTTCGCCAGGCGCGTCAGCACCGTCTGCACGCTACGTGCACCGGTGAAGGGCAGCGGTTCACCGCTCTCGGCGAGCACACCGAACTTCTCGGCTTCGGTTCCGATCCGGAAAGCGGACCGCGGCTTGCAGGCCTCGTGGAAAGGCGCGAGCAAGTCGTCGAGGCTCGAGATCGGCGCGTCGCTTCCGGTGAACGTGGCCAGGGGTAGCTCCTTGGTTCGAGGCAGGCCCTCTGTAGCACAGCAGGCTGCGCGTCAAGTCATGGGCTCGCTGCGCAGCGAGCTGCCGAGCACCCGCAGCGTGGGTCGTGCGGGCGAGCGCTCGCGTTACGCTCGGCGGTCAATCGCTGACGAGATCGAGCCGTGGCCGACGTTGACAGTGCACGTACAGCCTGACTATAGTCCGACACGGTTTCGCTAAGTTCCCGTGAAAACAAGGGAATTGGGTTCGAACGCCGGGCTCCGGCCGATGGCGGGGAGGTTTCCGATGAGAAGGCACACGCTGCGCTTCGCGGTTGCGCTGGCTGGCTTTGCAGTGGCGATCAGCCTTGCAGGCTGTCACCCGGACGACAACGACCCCAAGGGTCAAGCCGGTGATCTCGGTGATCCGGTGCGGCGCGAATACGCGCTCGGTCGCCTGCAGAGCATCTTCAGCGCGCGCTTGTCGGCCGCCAAGGGTGATCGCACGCAGGCGCCGATCAAGGAGTTCGCGGATCAAACCGTGGATCTGTTGGTCAAGGCGTACCTCGATCATCCCGAAGACACGCAGAGCGGCTTGCGCATTCTCAGCTTGCTCAACGAGATGCGAGATCCGCGCTCGTTGCCCGCGCTGATCAAGGCGCTCGACTGGACCGCGGAAGTCTCGGAAGACCACGCCGTCACGGCTGCGTTGACGATGACCGAGATCGAGATCCCCACCGACAAGCGTGGCGACGTGATCGCAGCCATCTGCAAGGCGCTCATGCGCGTCGATGGAGCGCGCGGCGCTGACAACCGCATGCGCAAGTCGTTCATCGAGGTGCTCGGCAAGCTCAAGGACAAGCGCGCCACCGACACGCTCGTGAAGATCGCGCTCAAGCGCGATGCTTCGCAGAACTTCCTGTTCAGCGTGCTCGCCGCTCAGCAGCTGGTGGGCATCGCCGACCCGGCGTCGGTTCCGGCAATGATCAAGGCGCTGTATTGGTTCGATCCCAAGAACCCTGCGATGCGCATGAACGACGTCGCGACCAGCGCGTTGGTCGCGATCGGCAAGCCCTCGCTCGAGCCGCTCTTGAAAGTGCTGCGTGGCGAGGACCAGTCTGCCAACGACACGGTCAAGCTCTACATCGAATCCATCAAGCAGAAGGACTCCGAGGCCGCGAGCAAGATCAGCCCGCGTGCCACGGTGTCCGCCGAGGCGTGCTTCACGGTCGGCAAGCTGGGCTTCCGCGAGGGTCTCGACGCGCTGATCGAGGAGAGCAAGGCGGACGACGACACGCGGCGCCTGGCTGCGGCGCTCGCCATGGTCAGCATCGTGCGTACGCCCGAGGACACAGTGAAGATCGTGGGCGAGCTCAAGCGCGTGTACGAGGCGGCGAAGAGAGACGCGCGACCGCAGCTGCTGGTGGCCATGCGCCACCTCTACGCGACCGAGTTGATGCCGTTCTTCCTGCAACAGGCCAAGCCGAAGGAAGGCGAGATCTCGGCGATCGCCATGTACGCGTTCGAAGGCTACGCCATGCTCGGCAACAAGAAGGAGATGGCGGACCTGAAGGTGCTCTTCGACAAGGAAGAACTGTTCAAGGACCCGGTCTTCACGAAGGACCATGCGCCGCTCTTCGCCGCGGCAGACGAGTGCGACGAGAGCGTCGAGTGCTGGTCGGGCAAACTCAAGAGCGACGAGAAGCTGTTGCTGCGCAAGGCCATCAGCATGCTGGCCCGCTACGGCCGCAGCAACGACAAGGCCATCCACGGCCTGGTGCAGCTGTTCAACCATCGTGATCTCGAGGTGCGCAACGAGGCGCTCGGCGCGGTGGACGCGATCGCGGTCAAGGGCAGCAAGGAAGCCGTGAGCAAGATCGACGAACTCGAGACCGTCGAGGGCGGCCGTTCGATCTGGAACAACTTCAAGCGCGAGGCTCTGCCCACGCGCTCGCGGTTGATGTTGCGCGGCGGCTGAGCCAACACGTCGGCGCCGCTGTCGTGGCTGCACGCACATCACGATCCCTGCGAGGATCGTGACGTGCGCGCACCGCTTGCGGTACGTTTGCGGCCATGGACCGCTGGTTGCGAGACGGAGCCGGGGCGCTGCTCGTGCTGGCTGCGCTGGGCGTCTTGTTCCACGGCGTGACGCGGCTGCGCGTGCACGACTATCTGGCGTGCATCATCCTGTCGCTCACTGGGCTGTCGCTGATGCGCGCTGGGGTCGAGTTGCTGCGGCCGTCGGTAGGAGAGTGAGATGCGGCGCTGGGTCGCATTCTTTCGCCTGCGCAGCTGCGTGCACGCGGCTGCGGCGATGGCCCTCGTCAGTGGGTGCGGCGGTGGCGGCGTGCCGAAGCAGGCCGAGCAGGGCCCCGCGGGCGCGCAGCTCAGCGGTGAGACCTTGAGCACCGTGAACGGCACGGCCATCACGGTCGCCGAAGTGCAAGCGCTCGTGAACGAGACGGGGCTTGCGCCGCGTGAAGCGCTGGAGCGGCTGCAGGCGCAGGCTCTACTCATGGACGAAGCTCAGCGGCGCGGCTACGCAGCGCGGTCCTCCGTCAGGCTGGTCGGGCGCAAGGCCGCGGTGCAAGCGCTGCTCGCCGCAGAGATCGAAACCTTGCACGCGAGCGAGCCCGAGATCGCTGCCGCGTACGAGCGAAATCACGAGCGTTACACCCAGCCCGAGCGACGCGGCTCGAGCCACATACTGGCCCTTCTGCCGCGCAACGCGACCCAGGAGCAAGACGAAGCGGCCCGCGCCTTCGCGGTACAAGCCTGTCAGGATCTCGCGCTGAGCACGAACCTCGAAGCGGTGCTCGAGGGTTACCGTCGGCGCAGCTCGCCGATGTTCAAGGTGTCGGTCGAGACTCTGCCGTCGGTAGCGAACGATGGCAGTTTCGTGGAGTCCTACATGCAGGCGCTGTTCTCGCTGAAGGCGCCCGGCCCGGTGCTCAACCCCGTGCGCACGGAGTATGGCTGGCATGCCATCGTCGTGACGGAGATCACGCCCGCGGTTCGCATCCCGCTCGCCGACGCGAAGCCAGGGTTGGTGAAAGAGATCGAGACCCAGGCGCACAAGGCCGCGCTCGATGCCCTGGTGGCTCGGCTGCGCGCGGGTACATCCATCACGTACGACGCAAAGGGGCGCAATGCGCTGGGAACACTCGATCTCTGAGCGCCTGCTCGGTCGGGTTGGAGTCATGCGGTGAGCGAGCGTCCACGAGAGGCAGCGCGCGACCAGGTCGAGAGCGTGTTCACGACCATGCTGCGCGGGCTGTGGGATGCGGTGCCGAGCTTGCTCGCCGCGGTGCTCGTAGATACCGAGGGGGAATGCATTGACTACGTCTCGGCGTTGCCACCCTACGATGCCAAGGTCGTGGGTGCACACATGCTCATGATGATGGACATGCTGCAGAACTCGCGCGAGAAGGTCGCGCTCGGCGAGCCCATGGTGCTCGAGATCAGCACGAGCGACCGGGAGCTATGGGTACAGCGCATCGGCGGCGAATACGTGCTGGTGGTGGTGCTCACACCCGGCGCCGATCGCGCGCAGCTGCGCACCGCCGTCTCGTCCGTCGCGAACGAATTCCGTGCCGAGGTCGGCATCGAGCCGCCAGCCTGGGAAGGCTCGGGCAAGCGTCTGTCCGTGCGCGTGAGACCGTCTCCGGGTTGGAAATACGCGCCGCAAGGCTTCAGTGACGGCAGTGTGCGCGTGCTGATCAGCGACGTGCTGGGTCGCTGGACCGAATCCGCTGGCGTGGGCGGGGACGAGGTCGTGTGTTTCCGCGTGCGCACCGCCGAAGGCCAGGAGCTGACCTTGGTCCACGACCCGGACATCGATGGCTGGATGGTACGCGACAGCTGACCTCCACGGGCCGCCGGGCGTGGCGCTGGCGCCGCCCGCGCAGTGCTCCGATGGCCGTCGGTGTAGGTACCCGAGCTCGGGTTCGGGCTTTCCGCGTTGCCCCGGGGCGCGTGCTTCGATAGCATCGGCGGCTGTGAATCGTGTTTGTCCCACGTGCGCCAGAACCTATCCGGACGCGGTCTTCTTCTGTGGTGAAGACGGCGTCATCACGGTTCAGGAACAAGATCCCGAGCGCTTCGACGCACGCCTGGGCAAGCAACTCGGTGGCTACATCGTGGTGGCCCACGTTGCCGATGGCGCGATGGGTCGGGTCTACGAGGGCCGACATCCCGAGACCAAGTCACGCGTCGCCATCAAGGTGCTGCACGACCATGTCGCGCGCGATGCAGTGTCCGTCGAGCGCTTCAAGCGCGAGTACGAGACCGCGCGCGAGATGAGCCACCCGAATGTGGTGAAAGTGCTGGAATACGGGGAGACCTCCGATCATTCGTACTTTCTCACGATGGAGTACCTGCAGGGTCAGGAGCTGCGCAAGGTACTCGCCAGTAAGCAGCGCTTGCCCAAGGAACGCATCGTACGCATTGCCTCGCAGGTGGCGGTGGCGCTCGATCACGCGCACTCGTTTGGCTTCATCCATCGCGACCTCAAGCCCGACAACATCTTCCTGTGCGAGACGCCCGACGGTGCCGACGTGCGCGTGCTCGACTTCGGCTCGGTGAAGCTGCAGATGGAGACGGGCGCGAAGCTGACGGCGATCGGGACCACGCTCGGCTCGCCCTATTACATGTCGCCGGAGCAGGCGATGGGTGCGGCCGATGTCGATCAGCGCTCGGATGTGTTCGCGCTGGGTGCGATTCTCTACGAGATGATCACGAACAAAGTCGCGTTCGAAGCACCCAACGTCGCCATGATCCTGATGAAGATCATGAACGAGACGCCGACGCCGCCGAGCTCGCTCAACCCGGAGTCGCCGCACTCGCTCGACGACGTGGTCGAGAAGGCTATCCGCAAGGACAAGAAGGCTCGCTACGCGGCGGCCTCGGCCATGGCGGACGCGATGCTCGCAGCGTACGGGCTCAACGGCACCGCGGCCGAGTGGGCTCACAAGCCTGAAGCCGAGATCGCGAGTGCCTTGGCTGCGGCCACGCCGGCGGCGCCCAAGCCCTTTGGCCACAGTCTGGCGCCGGCCGTACCCGATAAGCCGCCCGAAAAAAAAGTCCACCGCCCCGACGTCGCCGCTGAACAGCCTTCGCCGTCGGCGCGCCCGTCCATCGAAAGCAGTGTGGGGTTGCCACCCACGAGGGCGTCGTCCGGCAACGCGAAGGTCATCGTCGGTGTCGCCATCGGCATCGCGGTCTTGGGTTTGCTCGCGTTGCTGATGCGCTGAGCGTCAAGGCGGCTTCGCCCGTCGATACTTCGTGTCGCCTGTCGCCCGCTGGCGACAGCGGCCGACCGTGGGCGTCAGTGCGCAGCTGTTGGCGGCGCAAAGGCGTCTCCCTTCAGTTCGAGGATGCGCGTTGCCTGCAGCGGCTCGCGGCTCGCGCCGAAGCCTGTGCCCGGCCCGGCCAGCGCCGGGCTGCGCGCCCGGGGCAGTTGTTCCGCGAGCTGTGCGCGCGTCTTGGCACCTGCATCGACGGCCGCCCGCACCAGCGCATAGGCGTCGTGTGCGAACACGGCGAAGGTGTCGGGTGTGCTCGCGTAGTGCTGCTTGAATTGCTCGACGAAGGCACGGGTAGGGGCGCTGCTGTCGAGTGCGTCGAACGCCACGCTGAAGAGCGCGCCCTGCAGGTACCGGCCAGCGAGGTGCGGCAGGTTCGGGTCGAAGCCAACGCTCGGTGCCAAGAGCGCGATGCCGCGACCGTTGCTCGGTGCGGGCTGGCCGGGCTCGACGCTCCACAGACCCGCCGCCGCGAGCGCAGGTGCGATCAGCGCGAGCGTGGAAGCCGCATCAGGCACGAAGAGCGCGTCGAAATTGCTCTTGGCCAGCGTGTTCACGGCGTTGCCGAAGGAGGTGGTGCCCGGCGCATAGCTCGCCGTTGCGGCGACGCTGCCCGACGCGCTCTGCACCGCGGCCTGGAACGCGGCCAGCATGCTCTCTCCATAGGCGTTGGCCGGGTGGAGCACGGCGAAGCGCCTCGCACCGCGGGCGCTCGCCTGCGCGACCAGCGCCGTGGCTTCGGCCTGCGGCGTGGGGAAGTAGCGGAAGACCATGGGACCCAGGCCGGCCACACCGGCCCCGGGCGTGAGCGCGATGAGCGGTACACCCAGCTCCTGCGCGCGCTTGCCAGCGGCGAGCGCGACCTGCGCGTCCATCGGCCCGATGATGGCAATCACGCGATGCGCCGAAACCAGCTCGTTGACCGCTTCCACTGCTTGATCGGGATCGCCCGCGTCGTCGCGGAACACGATCTGCGGCGTGTCCGGCGTGGGCGGGCCCTGCGGCGGAAGACCGGCCGCCAGCATGAGTCCGCGAAGCGCGAGCTCTCCGACTTTACGTGCTCGCCCACTGAGCGACAGGATCGCGCCGACCGCGGCGGGGTTCGCATCGCTGGGATGCTCTGCTCGCATGGCGATGGCGGCCAGCTCGTCGTCGAACGCCACCCCGTGGTCTTTGAGCCCGGTCAGCAGCTCACGGGTGCGTTCGGTGTCGCGCGTGGCGTCGGCATCGCGCACGGCTCGCAGCGCGACGTAGCGCCAGGCGTAGCTGTCGTGATCGAGCTCGTCGTAGAGCTTGCGGATGTCCGCGGGCGTGGCCTTCTTCGACGCGAGCTCGACGATCTGCGCGCGTGCGGCCTGCCGGTCGCTCTCGGGAACGTTCTCTTCCGACAAGGTCTGCAGCGCCACGATGGCCTCGGCGACATGCCCGTCGTTCACGTAGGCGGCCGCGAGCGTCGACAGCAGTAGGCCTGTCTCGGCTGGCTCGATGGTGCGCCCGACCATGGGCGCGAGCGCGGTGATGGCGACAGCGTGCTGGCCGAGGCGTTCACTCGCCACGCCACCGTAGAAGCGCCCGTGCTCGGCAACCAAGGGATCATGGTGCGCGGCGACGGCTCGGAATAAAGCGCTCGCTTCGTCCGGCTTGCCCTGATCGAGCAGAATGCGTCCGAGCGCGAGCTGCGCGATGGGCACAAGCCGGTCGGTGGGTCGCTTCTTGAGGAACGCGCGATAGGCGTCTGCGGCCGCGGCGTGCTCGCCACGTGCGTTGCGTTCGCTGGCCTCGCGTAACTCGACCTCTGCGCCGGGGTCGTCGCTGGTGAGCTCGGGCAGGTGACCAATCTCGGGGCCGCGCGCGGCGGCTGGACAGCCTGCAGCCAGGCCGAAAATCAGTGCGCAGCCGATGCCTGCTTGCGCCCATGTCCACCTGCGGTCGTTCATGCGGTTGGCCTCTCCTGCGACGGCTACAGACGTGCCAGTTGCCGCGTCGTTCGGCAACTAATTGCGTGCACGTCAAGAAATCGGCGCACGGGCGGGCGGCGCTTGCTAGTTTTGGTGCATGCGGAAGGTCGTTTTGCAGCAAGCCGCGACGCTCTCTCCGACGGTACGCGGGCTCTCGTTGGCGTGCGTGGACGGGGCGCCGCTGGGCCACGAGCCCGGCCAGTGGGTGAACCTCCACGTGCCGGTCGCCGGTCAAACGCAGAAGCGAGCGTACTCGGTCGCGTCGGCTCCCGACCGCGCGCATCCCGAGCGCTTCGACATCGCCGTCACACGCGTCGAGGGCGGCAGTGTCTCGCACGCGCTGCACGCGTTGCCTGCAGGCGCCGTGCTGCAGATCGACGGACCACACGGCTTCTTCACGCGCGAGTCGACGCGCGGGCAGCCCGTGCTCTTCGTGGGCACTGGCACGGGCGTGTGCCCGTTGCGCGCCATGATCGAGGCCGAGTTGCAGGATCCGCACGCCGCTGCGACGCACCTTTTGTTCGGCTGTCGCACCGAGGCCGATCTCCTCTACGCGCGGGACTGGGAACGCCTTGCGACCACGGGCCGCTTCATGCTGCATGCCACGCTCTCGCAGCCGTCGCCTGCGTGGGCGGGGCTGCGCGGCTACGTGCAGATGCACCTGCCGTCACTGATCGACGAAGCCCACAAGCCGCACGTCTACGTGTGCGGGCTCAGTCGCATGGTGATCGAGGTGCGGCGGGTGCTGAAGGACGAGCTCGGTTACGATCGAAAGCTCATCCATAGCGAGCGCTACGATTGAGCCGAGCGGCCCTCAGTAACGCTTGATCGTGTACGAGAGGCGCTCGCGCTTGCTGACCTGCGTCATCGGGAAGTGCTGAGAGCGAATCAGCGGCTCGATGCACGATTGCAGCTGCTCGGGCAGGACGGAGACCATCAAGACCTGGCCGTCTTCGATCACCAGCACCACGCGCGCCTGAAACGCGTCGGGCTTGGCGCTCTGCACGCAGGCCTGCAGCTTCTCACGCACCGGGGTGAGAGTTTGCTTCACGACGTCCAGCGTGATGTGCGTGGGCAAGAGCTGCTTTCCGGTGGTTCCGGCTTGCTGCTTCTGGGCCTCTTGCTCTTCGGCGAGCTTCGTGGCTTCGTCGTTCTTCTCGGCCGCTTTCGCCTGGTCGTCGAGCTGCGCGAGCGCACGACGGGCGCGGTCTCGAACGGTGCCGGTGCCGAGCGGGTCGTTGACGATCTGCGTCAGCGTTTCGCGCGCCGCGGGGCCGATAAGCTTCACGAGCGCGTCGGGCACGAGGCTGAGCGCTTGGCCCAAGTGCTCGTCGATCGGGTCCGCGTGGTACAGGCGCATGAAGTCGGCGAGCGGCCGTGCTGCGCCCGCGTCGCCCAGGTCGGCCAGCGCCGTCACGAGCGGAGGCAACGTCTCCGCGGGCGTGCTCGGATCGGTGAGGTGCGCGATCAGCAGGGGCACCGCGCGCTTCTCGTGTTGCGCTGCGGCCGCCTTGGCCAGCGCACCGACTGGCGGAGGCAGGGTGCCTTCCAGATACGCGCTGTGGCGCTGCAGGGCGGTCAGCAGGTAGTCGCCGCCGGTCTTGCGTTCTTTGAGCGCGAGGCAAGCGGCCTTGCGCACCGGCGCGGTGGTGCGCTCGTCTTCGCACAGCCCCAGCAGATTGCTGGTGGCTTCGGCGTCATCGAGCTTGGCGAGCAGTTCCACGGCCAAAAGCCGCATCGGCACCATGCGTGCGTCCGCGTCCTGGGCCGCCGCCACCAGCTGCTGCCGCACAGCTACGGCGTCGGGCACGGCGTTGTCGGCGGTCACGCCACTGCCTGCGCCTGCGCTCGGCAGCTCGAGGTCGACGCTGGGCAAGCCGTTCTTCTCGAACCACACGGTCTTGCCGGAGCTGGCGGCCAGGTAGCGCACCTCGCCGTTGACGTCGGCGATGACCAGCCCGTCGGCCTGGGCTCGTGCACCCACGAGGTCGGCCTCGTGGGCATAGACCCAATGCAAGGCCAAGTCCTTCGGATCGACCGCGAAGACGAAGCGGTAGAACGCCAGATACAGGTTGCCGCCTGCGAGCGCGACGGCGTGCGGACTGCTGCCCGTGGGCAGCCAACTCAAGCGGATGCGATTCTGCGCGCTCTCCGGCGCCGGCATCTGCGTGTAGACGTCGCGCAGGAAGAGTGGGCGTCCGGGCAGTGGCTGCTTCGGCGCCGCGAGGTAAGGGCCGTTCTGCAGGTTGCCGGACATCATCGTGTCGGTCAGCTGCCCAATGCCGTGTTGCGAGCCTGCGAACACTTTGCCGGCGTTCACGAGGGCGTGGCCCAGCACCGCGTCACGCACGCGCAGCCGCGCGAACTCGTCGCCCTCGGCCATGCTGAGCGCGCTCAAGTACTGGTTGCTCCACGGCACCAGCACCATGCCGTCGATCACGGCTGGCGAGCCGGCGGTGGATTCGAGCCGACGCTCCCATGCGACCGCGCCGCCCTTGACCAGCACGACGCGCGACTTGGCATACGTGCCCATCCCCGCCGTCAACACGACGGCCACGTTCACATCGTCGCCGTCGGCCCCGTTGAGCGTCATGTCGTGAGCATCGAACGACAAGCGCGTGCGGCCCGTTTTTAGATCACGCAGCACCACCGTCGAACCCTCCTGCGTCACGACGACATCGCCGGCGAGCAGGGGCGTGAAACGGACGTTCGCGGGCGTCTGCCAGAGCACGCGACGCGTGCCCACGTCGTAGCCGTAGAGCTTCTTGGGCTCGGTCGTGACACCGGCGCCGATGGCCCCGTCGCTGCGAGGTGGCGCCTCTTGCACGCGCCGCAGCAGCACAGCCAGGTCCGACTGGACGTTGTCGGGGTAACGGGCCGAGAAAGCCGCGGGCGTGCTAGCGCAGCCAACAGCTGCAAGAGCCAGCACGCCTGCGACGATCCGAGAGCTTGCGTGCCAGCGGCGCGCGCAGAGCGGAAAGCCATACGGTTGCGAGTGGGCCATGGTCTGCGCCTTCACTTGATGCCCTGCATCGCCTGCAAGATGGCGCGGCTCAATGTCTGGGAGATGCCTGCGCCTGCGGTGCGCAGGAAATCGCCGAGGTACGTTTTGACTTCTTGCGTGCCGATGTCCTGCAGCTTCGCGAGCAGCGCGAGCTTGTCACGCTCGGGGACGTCTTTGCGTTGCAACAGCTGCGCGAACGCCGGCCCCAGACTGCGGAAGGGGATCTTTCCGAGGTACGCGAGCAGCCGGCTGACTTCCCCGGGCTTGAGTATCTTCCCGATGGCGGTGGAGGCCTCCATGTTGCCGCGGTCGAGCGCCTGGAACAGCACATCGACGGAGTCGGTCGCCTTCAGCTCGCCGAGGCCCGTGGCTGCCGCCGCGCGCACCTTCGGGTCGCCATCGGAGAGCCCGTTGCGCAGCGCGTCTTCGCCGCCCTTGGGAGCGATTGCCGTGATGGCCTCGAGGGCACGCGTCCGGATCTCGGGCCGTCGATGAGAAGCGAGCTCGAAGAGCACGGGCCCAGCTTGCGGTTGGCCGAGGGCCATCAGCGTGACGATCGCGGTGTCGAGCAGATCCGGAGGCAAGCCATCGTGGATGCGCGCGACCAGCGGTGCGACCGCGTCCGGCGTGCCTGCGAGGCCCAGCCCCTGGATGCCGGCTTCGATCTTGTCGTGATCGCCGGAGGCCAGGAGCGCCGTGGACTCGGCCACGGGGTTTTCGGCGAGAGCCGGGCGCGGGCAGCTGCTGGTGGCGACCAGGGCTGCAGCGCCGAGGAGCAAGACGAGCGGTCTTTGAGTCATCGAGTATCCCAGGAGTTCGCTGTCAGGTGCACCGCGTGCGGGCCCCGGAGCGAGGTTGCGGTTGGGTGGTCAGAAGTCGATCGCTGCGCCAAGGCCGAGCGGTGTCGGCCCCGAGCTGAGTCGGGCGTGTGCGCCAGCAGCGGGTTTCTCTTGGGGGTGGTCGCCAGCGTCCAGGACGAGCAGCGTGGCCCCGACGCCCGCGGCGACGACACCCACGAACATCAGCACGGTCGACACCACGGACAGCGTCTTGCCGCTGTCGATGTCGCTCTGCGTGCAGCCCGCGCTGCTGCTGCAGTCGCGGCTGAGCGCGCTGTGTTGGCTGTCGGCCATGAGGCCGGTGACGAGCGAGCCGATCAGCACCGCACCGCCGCTGCCCACCAGCACCCAGCCAGGCAGCGCGAGGCTGCTGCGCTCGTGTGACGGCTGATCTGCGGCCGCGGGCCCTGCGGCCTCTGTAGCCGCAGGTTGTCCGGTGGCGGGCGGCGCGCCCGGTGCAGGTTGCGGCGCCATGGCTTGCCCCCCCGCGGCCTGCGGCTGGGTCTGCAGGCGCGTGCGCAGATCTTCCAGGCGGTGGATGCGCTCCTCGAGCGTCTTGCGGTCGGGTGCGTCCGGGACCATCTGCAGGTAGTGCTGCAGCTCGGCGATGGCTTGGTCGAAGTGCAGCCCGCGCTCGTAGGACTGCGAGAGGTTCAGCAACAAGGCCGCGCGCCCCGACAGCTGGAACGCTTCCTGGAACTCGCGCGCTGCGTCGTCGTAGCGGGCCTGCTCGTAGTAGGAGCGCCCGGCCTCGAAGTGGGTGCGGCCGCGCTCGTCGTCGGTGGCCTGCGCCTGCGCCTGGGCTTGGGCCTGGGCTTGGGCCCGCGCCACGCCATCCCACAAGCAACCCAGCGACGAACACAGAGCCAAGATAAGTAGCGTACGCATGCAGTCCTCCGAGCCGGCCCGAGGGCACAAAACCCCGGGCGCGAGCATACCGCGGACCCTCGGCGGAGAGTACCGAGGAATCGGTCTTGAGGCGGCGGCCGCATCGCTGTAACCATGGCTGCGTGAAACCGCGACTCGCGAGGCTCGCCGTTCGGTGCTGTGCGCTGCTACTTTCAGGGCTCGGGCTGGTCGCGGCGTCTGCCGGGCAGGTGGCCGAGCCGGCGCCTGACTCGCTCGCCGCCGTGCCGGACGCCGATCCTCTCGAGCTGGCCTCGCGCTGCGCCCGGCTCGGGGACGAGGCGGTGTTGCAGCGGCTCTCGCCCCAGACGGCTCTGCCGGAGCGCCTCGCGGCCGTCCGCGCCACGGTGTTCTTGCGTGCCCCGGAGCTGGCGCTGCCGGCCCTGGCCGAGCTCGCAGGCAGTCGCGACCCGGATCTCGCGCCCGCCGCTAGCCGACGTGCGCTCACGGTCGTGCAGGCCCTGGCGGTCGAGGGCTTGGCGCGTCGTGAGCTGTCGCCGGCCAGCCTGCTGCCGGTTCGCGCTCGCCTGTCGCAGCTGGCGAGCGCAGCCCAGCTCAGGCCCGATCTACGAGCGCTCGCCTCCGAGGCTGCGCACCTGCTCGGGACGCTCGGCGTGCCTGGCGCGAAAGGCTGAGCACGTCGCCGCGGCGCGGCCGGGTTTCGGGATGCACGGCGGCGGCGGGGCGCGCGGGCGCTAGCTCGAGCCGTGTGTGGGGCTCGCGCCGAGCGCTGCCAAATGTGTCGCCAGCGACGCGTATTCCTCCACGCTCAGGGTTTCCCCACGACGTATGCCATCGATGCCCGCAGCCTGCAGCACGGCGTCCGTGATCGCCACGCCGAGCGCCTGCGCGAGCGCGTTGCGCAGCGTCTTGCGACGCGCCTGAAACGCCGCTCGCACCAGGCGATCGAAGTGCAGGGAGCGCTCGGCGCGCGGCGCAGGTGACAGGCGCACCACCGAGCTCGTCACGCGCGGCGGCGGATGAAATGCGGTCCGCGGCAGGTGCAACACCGTCTCGACGGCGAAGACCTGCGTGGTGAACACCGTGAGCGCGCCGTAGTCTGCGGTCCCTGGCGCTGCGACGAGGCGGTCGCGCACCTCGCGCTGCACCATGAGCACGGCGCGAGCGACCCGCGTGTGTTGCTCCACCAGATTGCGAAAGATCGCGCCCGTGATGGCATAGGGCAGGTTCCCGGCCACGCTGATGCGGCCGCCCTCGCGCACGAAGTCGCCCAGATCGAGCTGCTTCGCGTCGGCAGCCACCAGCTCGATGTCGAGCTCGCCTTTCTCCGCGGCGAGCACCCGCAGCATGTCCGGATCGCGCTCCACGGCGAAGACCTTGGCGCCGGTGCGGGCGAGCGCCATGGTGAGGGTGCCACAGCCGGCGCCGAGCTCGACCACGGCGTCGCCGGCTTGCAGCTGACAGGCCTTGGTGATCGCGGTCACCGCGCGCGGCGAGACCAGGAAGTTCTGGGAATAGGATCGCTTGGGCGAAAGGCCGTGGCGCGCGAGCACTCTGCGGGGGTCTTCGAAGTCGTCGGTCATGCGACGCGCCGGGCACGTGCCAGCTTGTTGACCGCGGCCTGCGAGGCCGCACGCAGCGAGGTGACGACCAGCGGGATGCCCATCTTTGCCAGCATGGCCTTGGTTTCGCGGATGCGACGTTCTTCGCCGAGGCCGTAGACCAGCTCGAGATCGGCTCGCAGACCCGAGGCCGGGTCCGGCTGCCCGGTACGCGCGTCAGGTAGCACACAGCTGAGCGTATGGCACTGGGCTCGCAGCATGCCCAGCGTCTTGTGCAGTGACTCGGGGCGCGGGATGGCATCGAAGTCGCTGATCAGCACGATCGAGCGTGGCACGCGCGTCTTGCCCGCAGCGTCGCGCAGCGCGCGCGCGAGGCCTGGCCCCTTGCCGAACGCGCGCGTCTCGGGTCGGTAACGCAGCCCAAGGCCGCGCGCTCGACAGAAGCGCCGCAGGATGCGGGTGCGGCGGTCGCTACCGAGCGCGTCCGCGCTGGCGTCTTTGGGCTCGCGTTCGTCGCGCAGTGCGCTCGCCGCGTGGCGCACGATGCCATCGATGTCGTGACCGCTGCCGCTGCGGTAATCCGCGCCGTCCTGGTGCCGCAAGTAGCGTGCGACCAGCGCCAGAAGCTCGTCGTCGTCAGTCTCGGTCAGGTCGTGGTCGACCACCTCCGTTGCGGCCAAGAGCGCCTCGTGGATCGCGTTGAGCTGGGCGAGGCCCTCGGCGGCGTGGGCGTGGCTGACGACGCGCCCGTCGACGGTGATCACCCCGACGCGGTCGCCCTGCGCCAGCCGCTCGCGCGCCAGAAACGCTGCCAGCTCGATGCCGTGATCGAGCTTGCGCGAACCGACCGGTCCGGCGCGCATCGATCCGCTGATGTCGAGCACCACATATGTGGTTTCCTGCACCTCGGACTCGACCTCGCGCACCAGCAGCTTGCCGGCCTTGGCGCTGGCCTTCCACGCGATGCTCTTGAAAGGGTCTCCGGGCGACAGCTCGCGAATCTCGCGCAGGTCGGTTCCACTGCCCGGGCGCACGCGCTGGTTTTGGCCGCTGCGCTCGAGAGCGATGTTCGCGGTGGTGCGGATGGGCGGTGTGGTGGCCGTGCTGGTGCGCGGCAGCGCCTTCACAACCAGCGGCATCGGGAAGTAGAGCGGTGCGCGGAACAGATCGAAGGGTCCTGGCACCGTCACCGAAAGACCGTGCACGACCACTCGACCCGCGGCGGCCGCCGCCAGGCTGAAGCGCAGATCGGTTCGAGCGCGCGGCGGCAGCACGATGTCGGCGTCGAGGCCGCGCGTGCAGCGCACGTGGCTCGGCAGCGCCGGCAAGGCATCGCACAGCAAGAGCGGGCGCTCGCCGCGGTGTCGGAAGCTCGCCTGAACCTCGAAGTTGACGCCGGCGATCACGGCGCCGCGCGTGACCGACGGCGCGTCATGTGCCTGCCACCACGACAGCTCCAGACGCTGCGCGCGCAGACGTGCGCCGATCGGTATGGTCAGCGTCAGCGCTGCTGCCAGGCCGAGCACCACGCAGCCTCCGAGCGCCACACACGTCGCGCTCTGCAGCGCGATGCCCAGCGCGACCAGCACCACCGCTCCGGCGAACGTCACGAACGCGTTGCTGGTGGGCAGCGGCAACATCTGGCTCTCTAGCGCCGACCCTCGCGGCGATAGGCCACCTTGTCGAGCGCCTCCTTCACCACGCTCTCGCCGGCCACACCCTCCATCTGCGCTTCGGGCGTCAGCACCATGCGGTGCGCGAGCACCGACATGGCGAGGCGTTTGATATCGTCGGGCAGCACGTAGCTGCGAGCATTGATCACCGCCAATGCCTTGGCCGCTTGAATCAACGCCAGCGATGCGCGCGGCGACGCGCCCAGGAAGACCATCGGATGCTTGCGCGTGAAATCCGACAAGCGCACCACGAAGTCGAAGAGCGAGTCGTCGACGTGCACCGACTTCACGATCTCCTGCGCCTCGAGGATCTCGCTCGGCTGCAGGATCCCGTGCACGGCCGGGGCGCTGCTGGAGAAGCGACGCAGCATGGCTTCTTCGTCTTGCAGCGAGGGATAGCCCATGCGCACGCGCACCAGGAAACGATCGATCTGGGCTTCCGGCAGCGGGTAAGTGCCCGCCTGCTCCACGGGATTTTGTGTGGCGATCACGATGAAAGGCGCAGGTAGCGGTCGTGTCTCGCCATCGATCGTCGTCTGGAACTCCTGCATGGCCTCGAGCAGCGCGCTCTGCGTCTTGGCCGGCGCGCGATTGATCTCGTCGCCGAGCACCACGTTGGCGAACACCGGGCCTTGCCGCAGCGTGAACGCGCCTTCCCGCGGCGACAGCACGTACGTCCCGGTGATGTCTGCCGGCAGCAGGTCCGGCGTGAACTGAATGCGCTTGAATGCACATTGCAGCGTCGAAGCAAAAGCCTTGGCGAGCGTGGTCTTGGCCACGCCTGGCACACCTTCCAGCAGCACGTGCCCGCGCGCGAACAGCGCGACTAGCAGAAGCTCGGGGATGTCGGCTGCACCCACGAACACACGTGCAACTTCGCGTTGCACCTCGGCAGCCCGCTGCGCGAGGGCGACGATGCGCGCGTCGGTGGCGGTTGGCTCTGGGGGTTGGGTCATGCGCGGGGCAGGGCGTCGAGTTGCGCGAGGATACGTCGGGCACTGCCCACGAGGTCAGAGAATTTCCTGCGGCCAACGCGCTGTGCCGTGCTCGTGCCGGGTGTGAGCCGCGAGTCCAGCTCCACGAGCAAGCGGCGCGCGTCTTCGAGCAGGTCTTGGGGCATGCCGGCGCGTCGCATGGCATCGAGCACGTCGCGCAGCAGTGGCTGCCCGGTCAGGCCGAGGCGCGCGACCAGCCGATGCTCGAGCTCGAACTTCAGCGCGAGCACGGCGGGGCCCAGGTTGCGTGCGCGTGCGTGGTAGCTCACCCGGCCCGCGAAGCCTGCCGCGCACTCGGGCGCCGGCCAGAAGAAGCGGCGGCCGTAGCTCGCACGGCGCGGCAACACGGTGGCAGCGCTCACGAGCAAGAGTAGCGCGAGGCCCACGCTCACGGCTGCCACGGCGAGCGGCGGCAAAGGCAGCTCGGCGATGCGTGCCAGCGCCGCACTGAGCCCGCGCAGCGGGTGGTCGGGTCCTAGATCCCCGAACGCCCCGACGATCTCCGTGCGACTGTCCGCGAGGTAGAGCGTGCCGCTCTGCTCGCTGCTCAGGTACTTCACGAGGTTTTCCGCGAAGCGTCGGTTGCCCTGCAGCTGCAGCATGTTGTTGATGAGCACGCTGGCATCCGAGACGGCCACCAGGCGCCCCGCGCCCACGGCGCCCGCGAGCACCACGGCGTCGCGTTGGCCGCGCAAGGCGAACACCGGCAGAAGGTCGCTGTGATGCAAGATCCGCGTGTGATTGGTCACGAGCGCGGCAACGCCGCGTGCCAGAGGATGGTCGCTCTGTGCCGTGGCGATCAGCAGGTTGCGGTTGTCGCGCAAGCGCTGGCTGCCGGGCGCTTCTTGCAGGCTCGTACGCTCGATCGCGAACGCGTGCAGCAGTTGTTCTCCGCTCCCGAGCTCGTCGACGATGGCCACGCGTCCGCCGCCGCGTAGCAGCCCCGCGATCTCGGCCACCGGCAGCGGCTTGCGCGGATGCACGATCAGCAGTGCGTCGTGCGGCGTGAGCACGGCCATGTCGATGCGTGCGGGTGTCGCCACGTGCGCAGCCCCCGCGCGGGCCAGGTCCGCGAGCTCCGATAGCCCGTTCCACGCCTGGTCCTGTAGGAGCAGGTCCTCGGCGCGCACCGGCGTGACCGCGCACAGACACAGGACCGCAGCCAGCGTCACCGGCGTGGTGGCACAACGCAGCCGCACCGTGGCGAGCAGCACTCGGTCTCCACCGTGGGAGGGGGCACCGGCGCGCTGGTGGTGGTTCGGCTGCACGACGACGCGAGGTCGGCGATCGCTCACCCTACGCAGCATGGCTTACACCCCGCGCCTCGACAATCCATGTTTTCCGCGATTGGTTGGCGCTTTGCACCGTCGACGTCGCCTGGCTCCTCAAATAAATGCAAAGCATAATTTGCAGGAGAGCCGATGCGTTATTATGGATACGTAGGGACCGCGCGCTAAGGAGCTGGCCATGCTCAACCCCTTCATCATCGACCAGATCAAGAGGCGCGAACAGGAAGAGCGGCGGCGCAGCGAGCGCCAGCCTGTCATCGAGCTGCCGCTGCCCATGCCCGCGGCCCCGCGGCCCACCGCCGACGACGAAGACGGCGAGCGCGGCGTGGTCGTCATCGACCTCTTCTGAACCCGAAGCGGGTGCGACCCGCGAGTCAGTGGGCGCGCCACGAGTTTCTAGCCGCGCGTCACGCGCCACGAGTTTCTAGCCGCGCGTCACGCGCGGCCAGGCGGCCGACAAGTCCTCGGCGTCGAACGGTTGGCCGTCGAGGAACGCGCCGCTGGTTTCGTGCAAGCGCAGCGTGTAGACGCGGCTGCCGGCGGCCCCGACGATCTCGCCGCTGACCTCTGCCGCCAACGGCGACAGCAGGTAAAGCGCGACCTGTGCCGCATGCTCCGGAGTCAGCGACCCCTCGCGGCTGGCTTCGAAGATCGGCAGGTGCTCGGTGGACCGCGTGCGGGCCAGCGCACACAGGGCGTTCACACGAATGCCGTGTCTGCGCAGCTCGAGCGCCGCGGCACGTGTGAAGCCGGTGATGCCAGCGGCGGCGGCGGCGTAGGCGGTCTGGCCGCGGCTGCCCACGAACGCGGCTTGCGCGCTCGACAGCACGATGGCTCCCGGCTGGTTGCGCTCCTGCAGCGTGCGCACGACGGCCCGCGTCAAGCGGATCGGCGCGTGCAAGTGCACAGCAAGCACGCGTTCGAGATCGTCGTCGAGCAGGCGCGGCAGCAAGCGCTCTCGGCTGATGCCGGCGGCCGCGAACAAGCCATCGATGCGCCCGAAGCGCGCCAGCGTGGCCTGCACCAGCTCGTGCGCCGCCGCGGGGTTCGTGATGTCCAGCGCGCTCTCCAGCACCTCTCCGCCGCCAGCCGTGATGGCGGCCGCGGCAGCGCGCACGACCGATGGATCGGCCTGTCCGCCCTCGAGGTCGCACCCCAGGTCGTTCAGGACGACGCAGGCGCCTGCCTGGGCACAGGCCAGCGCCGCGGCCTGCCCGATGCCCCGCCCAGCGCCGGTGATCAGCACGACCTTGCCCGACAATAGCCCCATGGGTGTTTCCCGCCTCTTCTGCCGGTTTGGCTCGTCGCCCGGCGCAGGGGTAGCGCAGCGCGCGGGCCCCGAGAAGCGCCCGTGCTCGCACGCACGCCGCCCGACGGGCTTTGGCGCCCACCCCGACATCCGGTATGCTGGTAGCCGTGAAGAATGGGAAGATCGGCCGCTACGAGCTGCTGCACAAGATAGCGGCCGGCGGCATGGCTGAGATCTTCCTGGCCCGGCAGTGGGGGCAAGGCGGGTTCTTCCGCGATGTGGTGATCAAGCGCCTGTTCCCGCACTACGCGGAGCACGACCACGCGTTGCGGATGTTTCAGGACGAAGCGCGGCTGCTGTCCGAGCTCTCGCATCCGAACATCCCGCAGGTCTACGACCTCGGCTACGCCGACGGCTACTGGTACCTCGCGATGGAGCACGTCAACGGCGCCACGCTCGCCGACCTGTGCCGCACCGCGGCCAAGGCACAGAAGCCAATGCCGCTGGCCGTGGCCATCGGTATTGTCAGTCAAGTGTGCCTCGCGTTGCATCACGCTCACGAACGTCGTGACCGCGAGGGCCAGCAGCTGCGCATCGTGCATCGCGACGTGACTCCGCAGAACATCCTGATTTCGCACGATGCCGTCGTGAAGGTGCTCGACTTCGGCGTCGCGCAGAGCTCGGCGCGCGTCGACACCGACGCCGGTGCGGTGCGCGGTACCTACGCGTACATGGGCCCGGAGCAAGTGCGCGGCCGGCCTCTGGACAAGCGCGCCGACGTGTTCGCCGCGGGCGTGATCCTCTACGAGCTCACCACCGGTCGGCGACTGTTTCGCGGCAGCGACGTCGAGATCATGACCTCGATCGTCGAACGCGACGTGCAGCGGCCGTCGGCGCACATCGCCAACTACCCACCCGAGCTCGAGCAGATCGTGCTGCAGGCCCTGTCGCGCGACCGCGGCAAGCGCACCACGAGCGCGGGGCACCTCGCGCTCTCGCTCGATCAGTTCTGTATGCGCAACGGGCTCGTGATCGGTGCGCTCGTCGTCTCTCACTACGTGCGGTCGGTGTACCCGTACGAGCGTGCACACGAAAAAGGCATGGGCATCGTGCAGAACGAGACGCAGAGCGCGAGCTCGCACAGCGTGACGCCCGTGACGCCCGAAGATCTCGAGGCCAAGCTGCTGGCCGAGGAGCTGCGCACGCTCGGTCAGACCGCACGCGACCGCAGCGCCCAGCCTGCGCGCCACGCCGATGGCGACGTGGAAGAGCTCAGTGACGACGAGCTGCTTGTCGAAGAAGAAGACATGCTCGATCTGCGGCGCGCGGCTACACTCGGCGCGTCCTCCCGTCCACCCGACCGCCTTGGCCTCGATGCGTTCGACGAAGACTCCGACGTCAAGCCCGTCGTCTTGCTCTCGCCCAAACGCAAGGGCACGGAACGCAAGTCCGAGGGCACGTTCATGAGCGACCTCGAGCGTCGCCTGTCCGAGGAGCCGGGCGCGACGTCCGACCTCAGGCAGGGCCCAGTCGGCTCGAGCTCCGGCAAGACGGGCGCTGGCGGCGGCGGGTCGGGCGCGACAAAATGAGAGCGTGATCTCGCTGCATGACATCCGTCTGGCTCGCGAGCGCCTGAAAGACGGGGTGTCGGTCACGCCGTGTGCGCGCTCGCAGCGGTTGAGTGCGCGCACCGGCAGCGAGCTCTACCTGAAGCTCGAGAGCTTGCAGCACACGGGCTCGTTCAAGGAACGCGGTGCGCGCAACAAATTGTTGTCGCTGTCGGACGCCGAAAAGAGCGCTGGCGTGATCGCGGCCAGCGCGGGCAACCACGCCCAGGGCGTGGCGTGCCATGCGCAGCGTCTGGGGATCGAGGCGACGATCGTGATGCCTGTCTCCACGGCGCTGGTGAAGGTGTCGGCCACGCGCAGCTACGGCGCGAAGGTCCTGCTGTGCGGCGACAACTACGACGAGGCGTGCGCTGAAGCGCTGCGCTTGCGCGATGCGCGTGGCCTCACGCTGGTGCACGCTTTCGACGACGACTTGATCATCGCGGGCCAGGGCACGATCGGCCTCGAGTTGCTCGAGCAAGTGCCGGGCCTGCAAGCGGTGATCGTCCCGATCGGCGGCGGCGGTCTGATCGGCGGGATCGCGGTGGCCGTCAAGGAACAGCGGCCAGACATCGCTGTCTATGGCGTGGAAACCCGGCTCGTGCCCTCGATGCGGCGCGCGCTCGACGTCGGTGCTCCGACCCAGGTTCCGGCCCGCCGCACCATCGCCGACGGCATCGCCGTGCGCAGCGCGAGCGACCGCACCCTCGCACTCGCGCGCCGTTACGTGGACGACGTCGTGCTCGTGGAAGAGGCGGAGATCGCAGAGGCGATCCTGCTCTTACTCGAAGCGGAGAAGACGGTCGCAGAAGGCGCCGGTGCGGTGGCGCTGGCCGCGGTGCTCGAGGAGCGTCTGCCCGTGCAGGGCAAGCGCGTGGCCTTGCTGATCTCGGGCGGCAACATCGACGTCAACGTGTTGTCGCGCATCATCGATCGGGGCCTCGTGAAGTCTGGCCGAGCGATGCGCGTGCGCGTGCTGATCCCCGATGTGCCAGGATCGCTCGCCGCACTGCTCGCCACCATCGCGACCTGCCAGGCCAACGTGCTCGAGGTGCATCACGACCGCGTCGGCGCGCGCAGTGAGGTGGGGCAGACCGAGGTCGAGTTGGTCCTGGAAACGCGTTCGTTCGACCACATCGCCGACGTCCAGCAAGCCGTTCGCGCGGCCGGTTGGCACATCGAGCACTGATCCGAGGCACGATCAGGCACAGCTGCCACGCGACCAGTGAGAGCGAGGCGATCACCTGCGCGTGTCTCGCGGTTCTAGGTAATCATTGGATAATATGCATGAGTTGAAGTGGCACAGCCGTGCCTTCTTGTGCTAAGTGTGCCACACGAGTACTCTGGCACACCATGGCGCTCGTCGACCGTTACGAAATTTTGAGGCACCTGGGGCAGGGCGCCTCGGGCGACGTCTATCTGGCTCGTGACCGCCTGCTCTCGGGTCGGGAGCTCGCGCTCAAGACGATCCGAGCGCGCGTCGATGACCAGCTGCGAGCCGCGTTCGAGCGCGAGTTCGCGACGCTGACCACGCTTTCGGTTCCGGGTGTCGCGCAGGTCTACGATTTCGGCGTGATGAGCGTGCGCGCGGGCGAGCCAGCGGCCGCCTTCTTCACGCGTGCGTTCATCGATGGGCAGCCGCTCGACCTGGCCGCGGCCGCGTTGCCGGTACAGGAACGACTGCGCTTGTTCGCGAAGGTCGCGGCCGTGATCGCTCCGCTGCACCGCGCCGGCGTCATTCATGGCGACATCAAGCCGGGCAATTCGATCATCGATGTGAACGGCCAGGCCTGGCTCATCGACTTCGGTCTGGCGCGCGTCAGTGGTCCGGTGCGCGGCCGCGACACGCTGGGTGCGGCCGGCACCCCGCCCTTCATGGCGCCGGAGCTGCTGCGTGGAGAAAGCGCGACGGTGGCCGCTGACATCTACGCGCTGGGCGTCACGCTCTGGCAGCTGTTGACCGGCGCGCATCCGTTCTCGTCGTTCGGCGCGCGCTCGATCGCGGCGCGGCTCGAAGGCAAATTGCCCGAGATCCCACTGACCACGCCCGAGCCGGCGCGCAGCGCGTTGCTCGTGGCGCAGCGCTGTCTGGCCAAGGAGCCGCTCGATCGCTTTCCGAGTGTCGACGAGCTGAACGTCGCGCTGTCGCGACTTCAGTCCGCAGCGGAGCCGGCCATGGAGCCAACGCTGCGTGCATTCGTGCCGCCCAGACCTCGTGGGCATGCGGCGCTCTTGTCCAGTCTCGAGACACTGGCGGCGGCACGCTGCGAGCCGCAAGCAGCTGCAGCGAGCGAGATCTGGTTGCTCGAGGGTGCAGCCGGTTCCGGCAAGTCGCTCTTGCTGCGCGAGCTCAAGTGGCGTTTGCAGCTGCGCTCGCACGTGGTCTTCGAGGTGTTCGCGGGGCGCGCCGGGGGCGCTGCGCCGCTCGTGTCGCTGGTAGAGCAGGTCTTGATCACGCTCGGCATGGATCACGAGGTGGCGCCGCTCGGCCAGCGCTTGCTCTCGGCGATCCGTGCAGGTCAACTGGAGGAGGCGGAAGCGGGTAACGTGCTAGGCGCGCTGCTGTCGGCGGCGGCGCACGAGGCCAGCGTTGCACTGCTGGTGGACGACCTGGATCGCGCCGAGGCCGTGCTGGGTGCGGTGCTGCGCTCGGCCATCCACGCCAATGCGGGCCGAGGTGTGCTGGTCGTGGCGACGGCCATGCAGGCAGATGCGGCCGCGGTGCGCGAGCTGCACCCCGAACGTCGTTTCGAGACGCCAGCGCTCTCACAACACGATGTTGCAGGCCTGTCGGCGGACGTGCTTGGCGCCCTGGACAGCAGCGCGGTGCAAGCGCTGGTGGAGCACGCGCAGGGTCTGCCGGGTGCCCTGATCAGCGCGCTGATGAGCCTGTCGGCGCTGCCGGCCGTGACGGCCGCCGACGTGCGCGCGCTGCCGCCCGCAGAGGCCGCGCTCGCGCTCACGCGCGCGCGCTGGTCGCGCTCGCGCGCGGCCACATCCCCGCTGCTCGAGACGCTGGCCTTCTTGTCCGGTCTCACGCTCTCGCAAGCTCGGCGACTGCCCGGGCTGCTCGTCGGCGAGCAACCGATCGAGACTTCGATAGCGTCTCTCGAGGCGCTTGGACTCATCGTACACGATGCGGGCCGGGTGATGCTCTCGGACACGGGTCTGCGCAAGGCGCTGCTCTCTGAGCTCGGCCAAGCACGCTGCGCCGCGTTGGCGGAGGAGCTCCTGCGCTCCGCGCTCGCGAGCGAGCTGCCGATCGACGAACGCGCAGGTCTGGCGGTGCTGGCCGGCGATGACGCACAGGTGCAAGCGCTCGTGCCCGAAGCTGCACGGGCGCTCGGCGGCGTGGGTGCACACGCGGCGGCTGCACGGCTGTTGGACGCTCAGCTCTCGTGCGCGCGCGGCGCTGCGCGTCGAGTGGCGCTGCTCGAGCTCGCGCGCTGCCGCCAGCGCTTGGGCGAAGACGAGGTCGCCGCACGTTGCGCGGCCGAGCTTGCCGCCGACGCGACTGCAAGCGCCGCGGAGCGCGCCGACGCGGCCGTGCTCGTCGCGCGTTCGCTCACGGCCCTCGGTCGCTTCGACGAGGCTGTGCAGGCGCTGGCTCTGGTGCCCGGTGATGCCGACGCAGCACGCTGTGCGCGCGTGCAGCGCGAGCTCGCCAAGGTTCACCTGCGACGCGGTGACTATGCGGCGGTCGAGCAGGCGGTCGACGCGGGTCTCGCTTGCGCCCCCGAGCAGGATCGCGTGCGCATCGAGTTGCTGTGCTCCAAGGGCATGGTGGCGAGCTATCGTGGCCAGCACGAGGCGGCACGTGAGTGTCACCAGCAGGCGCTGTTGCTGGCGCGCACCGCCGGGGAGCGCCGTGACGAGGCCAACGTGCTGGCGTACCTCGCGATCGGTTGTCAGCGTTGCGGCGATATGGCGTCCGCGCGCGATCTGCTCGCGCAGAGCCTCGAGATCGCCCGCGGGTTGGGCGACGTCGGCAACATGGCGACGTTTTCGATGAATCTCGGCGCGGTCTACTTCTACCTGGGTGAGCCCGGCATGGCGGCGGAGCACTACCAGAGCGCTATTGCGCTGGCGCGCCGCGCGGGCAGGGCTTCGACTCAGGCGCAGGCGCGCAACAACCTCGCTCTTTTGCACATTTACTTCGGGCTCTACGAGCGCGCGCGTGTGGAGATCGCGCAGGTCTTGAAAGACGCCGAAGGCGCCGGGCAGAAGTACATCGCGGCGCAGGCGACGGCGCTGCTGGCAGATCTATTCGGGCGCACCGGTCAGTTGGAACAAGCGCTTATCCACTACGATGATGCGATCGGGCGCTACGCCAAGCTGGGGCAGATGCGCGAGGTCGCGGAGCACCATCTGGATGCAGCGGAGGCGCTGCTCGACCGCGGGGGGCCGGTGGACGCATCGGCCGCGGCCGCGCGGCTGTCGACGGCGCGAGAGCAGATCGAGCGCGAAAAGATCGAAGACCTGCGCCTGCGCATGGACTTGCTCGTGGCGCGCGCTCGGATCGCGAGCGGCGACGTGGATGCGGCCGTGCAGAGCCTGCAGAGCGTGATCGAGCGTGCGCGCAAGCTGAGGGATCGAGACGTCGAGTGGTCCGCCCTGGCTGCGTCGGCGCTGGGGCACGAGCTCTTGGGTGGGAGCTTTGCGTCGCGCCGAGACGCGCGGCAGGCCGTCGAGGTTCTGGAGGACGTGGCGATGCGCGTGCCGCGAGAGCACCGCGAGGCCTTTTGGCATGATCCTCGGCGTCGCGCAGCCCGTGAGCGCGCGCAGCAAGAGTCGAGCAGGGGCGCGATCTCTTCGCAGAGCGAGTCCCATCCGACCTTGCTCGATCCGAGCACCGAGCGCGATCGACTGCTCGAGATCATCAAGCGCCTGGCGGGCGAGCACGAACTCGACCGGCTGCTCGAGCGGATCACCGAGAGCGCCGTGGACCTCTCCGGAGCCGAGCGCGGCTCCGTGCTCCTCGTGGACGCCAAAGGTCAGCTGGAACCCCACGTCACGCGGGCGCGCACGCCGGCGCAGGAGGAGGCTCACGTGAGCTTTTCGCGCTCGATCGCGGAGGCCGTCTTGATCGACGGCGAGGCGATCGTCACCGTAGATGCGACAGTCGATGGACGGCTCCAGGAGTACGTGTCCGTGCACAAGTTGATGCTGCGCTCCGTGGCGTGCCTGCCGATCCACGGGCGGTCGGGGACGGTCGGCGTGCTGTACCTCGAGCACCGCCGTAGTCGCGGTCGCTTCAGCGAGTCGGCGGTGGACGTCCTCTCTGCGTTCGCGGACCAGGCGGCGATTGCCATCGAGAACGCCCGCTTGCTCGCCGAGGTGCGAACTCAGAAGACCGAGCTCGAGCGCACCAACCAAGAGCTCGCGACTGCCAAGGCCGATCTCGAAGACTCGTTGCTCGCACGCACGCGCCAGCTCGATGACGTGCAGCGCGAGCTCAGCCACGCCCGGCAGCGTGCGCCCGAGGGTGTGCACCACGGCATGGTCGGTCGCAGCCCCCAGATGCAGCGGGTGTTCGATGCCATCGACCGGTTGTCGCAGGCCAGCGTGCCGGTGGTGGTTCGCGGCGAGAGCGGCACGGGCAAGGAGCTGGTCGCCAGGGCGATGCACTACGCTGGACCCCGCGCCAAGGCGCCCTTCGTGGCCCTCAATTGCGGCTCGTTACCCGAATCGCTGCTCGAGAGCGAGCTCTTCGGTCACGTCCGCGGGGCGTTCACGGGTGCTGACCGCGACAAGCGCGGGATGATCGCCGCTGCCTCGGGCGGCACGCTCTTCCTTGATGAGGTCTCGGACATGCCGGCGAAGATGCAGGTCGACCTCTTGCGCGTGTTGCAGGAGGGCAAGGTATGCCGTGTCGGCAGCGATCTCGACGAGCCCATCGACATACGCGTGGTCACGGCCACCCAGCGCCCACTCTCGGAGCTCGTCGCCGAGGGCAAGTTCCGTGAAGACCTGTACTACCGATTGAGCGTGGTCGAACTCGCTCTGCCGGCGTTGCGCGAGCGACGCGACGACATCCCGCTTCTGTGTGAGCACTTCTTGCGGGTATTCGTCGAGCGCGATGGCATGAGCCGGCACCATCTGACCCGCGCTGCGCAGGGCAGGCTGATGGAACAGCCCTGGCCCGGCAACGTTCGTCAGTTGGAACATGTTCTGCTGCAGGCGTGCATCATGGCCGAGGGCTCCACCATCGACGAGTCCGATCTCGGTCTGGTGCGACCGAGCAGCGCTTCGCCAGGCGAGCCGCACTCCAGCGCGCCGTCAGCCGATGCGCGCGTCGAGTCGCTGGATCACCACAAGAACGACGAGAAGCAACGAATCCTCGAGGCGCTGCAGACTTGCGGCTGGAATCGCGCGCGCGCAGCGCAGACGCTGGGGATGCCGCGGCGCACGTTCTATCGACGACTGTCGGACTACAGCATCTTGTAGCGCTGATCCCTGGCAACGCGATCACTACCAGATGCAGCCGCCGCCACTGCCGCCGGGTGGCAGACTGTGGATCTGACGGGCTCGCGCCTTGACTACTTGACTACTTGGTTGCAGCGGGTTCCGGCGAGTCGTCGTCGATCGGCGGCTGCCCATCATCCTCAGCGGGCGGCGGCTCGGGGATGTCGCCCTCGTGTTTGTGTTGCGGCAGGTGTTCGAGGTCCGCGTCGTCGGTGGCTTCGGCCCCGGACGCGCCAGGCGCCATGAGCATCGGCGCTTGACCAGGCAGTGACCAGTCCGTCCAGCGCGCGTCCTTTCGGCGCACATCGAGGTGCACGAAGTGGGTGCGCGGATAGTAGCCGACCCCCACGTGATCGAAGTGCTGGCAGTAGTCACGCAGCTCGCTGAGCGGCACGCCGGGGATCTGGAAGTCCATGGCCTCACCCGCGACGTGACGGCTGGTATCGCGGGTGTACCCCCCGGCGAGGCGGTAGCCGCTGATCACATGCAGCGTTCGGCCGCCAAAGTGATCGGAGACCCGGGCAATCAGCCGCAGCAGGCGCGGGTGGGGATCCTTGCGCTTGCGCGACAGACGCGGCCGCAGCAGCTCGCGCAGCTCGCTCACGGCTTTGGGGCGCACGTGGCCCTGCGTATCAACCAGTCGCAGGCTGGCCGTCTTCTTGGACCAGATTCGATAAAGGCTGACCGTCCCGGGGTGCTTGGGCGCCCCCCATTTCTTCTCGGCGCCGCGCCGTTCCTTGTCTTCCTCGTACCCCGGAAGGATCAGTCGCTGGCCCGACTTGAGCGCCGCACTGGCCGGCAGGCCGTTGGCGTGGGCGAGCTCCCCGGTATCCAGATCATGCGCGCGCGCAATCTTGGCGAGCGTCTGCCCGGGCTTCACGTACAGCTCGCCGGCCGAAGGCACGACCAGCACCTGACCGAGCTTGAGCCGCCCCTCCTGCGTGAGCCGATTGGCGGCGGCGAGGTCGGCCACGCTCACGCCGTAGTGCTTGGCGATCGCACCCAGGGATTGCCCGGACTGCACGGTGTGCTGGCGCTCGGCGTGCGCGGGGAAGGGCCGCCACAGCGTGAGCAAGCTCCAGATCACTGCGGTCGCGAGGTATCGGCGGTGCAGATGCGCGCGCATGCGGTGGCACAGGCTAACCCACGAACGGGGCGCGGCCAGCACCGAACTGAGCAACGCGATGCGGCTCGATGCCGGCGGGTTTTTTGCGCTCTGCTTGTCGTGCTGACACGATCCAAGTCGACACTGCCGTTCCTTGACATTCGAGAGAAGCGCATGACGCCGCCAGTTTGGTCGCGCGGTAATTTTTCCTCCGAAATGAGGTTACAATTAGATGTAATTTATGCTTAACTATGGGAAATTTGAACCAAGTTTGCTTGACCTGTCGAACCGCTGCGACCTAAGATCCTGGTCATCGACTACGGGCTTTTCCGTCCTTCGCGGACTGAAAGTCGCCCGGCCCAGGAGCCATGGAGCAACGCGACAAATCGATGGGTGCGACTGCTGCACCGTCCGACACTTCCGCGTCTGATACGCAGGTGGAGGGGCGAGTTGCGGACATGCTGAGGCCCGCCAGAAGCGTTGCGGACTCGGCAGCGACCACTGCTCAGGGTGCAGGCAAGAACGAACGAGTGGAGCGACCGGAAAAGGCCAAGGGCAAGAAGCCTGCGGCGCGCAAAATCCGTCTTCGCGAGACACGCATCGAAAAGATGATGTCCAAAGCGGAACTGGCACGGCGTGCGAATCTCTCGGTGTTGACGATCGACCGCGTCGAAAAGGGCCTGGGTTGTCGCATGGACACCAAGAGAAAAATTCTCGAGGCCTTGGGCTTGAGCCTCGCAGACCGCGTGCGCGTGTTCGGCGAGGAGGAGTGATGCGGATTGGCCTCGGAAGGCAAGAACCTCGTCGGCGTGGATATCGGCACTAGCTCGATCAAGGTCTGCGAAATCAAGGAGGATCGGAAGGGTGGCCGCACGCTCGTGCGCTTTGGCTATCACCCGCTCCCCGCGCAGACGATCGTGGACGGCCACATCATGAACGCCGGCGCTATCGTGGAGGGGCTCGACCGCCTCTTCCACAAGAGCAAGCGTCGCGACGTGGCCATGCGCGTCAGCGGGCACAGCGTGATCATCAAGAAGATCACGATGCCTCTGATGACGCAGGCCGAGCTCTCCGAGCAGATCAACTGGGAGGCCGAGCAGCACATCCCGTTCGAGCTGGCGGACGTGCAGATCGACTATCAAGTCGTAAACAAACGCGAAGAGCAGGGCCAGATGGACGTGCTCCTGGTCGCAGCCAAGAAGGAAGAGATCGGGGATCTCACGAACTTGGCGCTCGAAGCGAAGCTGCGTCCGAGGGTCGTCGACCTCGATGCCTTCACGGTGCAGAACTGCTTCGAGATGGCGTACGGCGCGCCCGCGCCCGACCAGACCGTGGTGTTGCTGCACGTCGGCGCATCACTGACCACGCTGAACATTCTCGCGGCTGGTACCACGGCCTTCACGCGCGACATCGTGAACGGCGGCAACGCCATCACCGAAGAGATCCAGCGCCAGCTCGGCATCAGCCAGGAAGAGGCCGAAGCCTACAAGTGCGGCAGCGCGCAGGGCATGGTCCCCCAACAGGTTCCGCAGATCATCAAAGACTGCGTGGGCGTGCTGGCCGGCGAGATTCAACGTTCACTCGACTTCTATCTGGCGACCAGCGGCGACCGAGAGGTTCACAAGGTCTACCTCTCGGGTGGGACCGCGAACCTGCAGGCTCTGCACGACGAGCTCGCCGACCGTTGTCAGGTCGAGGTCGTTCCGCTCGATCCGCTGCTCGTAGCGCAGCCCGATCCCAAGACCGTCGATCCGTTGGCTCTCCAGGGACGCACCTCGCAGGCGGTCGTTGCTTACGGTCTGGCGCTGCGCAAGGAACGGGAGCGCGCAGCATGATTCGCATAAACCTACTGCCCGAAGCCAAGCGCGTCCAAGCCGCCAGCGGCTCGACGCAGATGTGGGGCATCGCCTATCTGCTGTCGACGTTCGCGTGGTGCGTGGTGCTCACGCTGTTCTATCTGAACTACAAGAGCACGCTCGAGGAGCAGACCAAGCTCAACGGTGACCTCGAGACGCAGATCTCCCAGGTGAAGGGCAAGAGCGCCAACATCGGTGAGGTAGAGGCCGCACTCGCCAAGAGTCGGCAACTCGAGGAAGTTGTGAGCAAGCTGCAGTCGGCACGTCAGGGCCCCGCGCGGGTGTTGATGGAGCTGAGCCGGATGCTCAGTGAGGGCGGCGGACCCGCCGTGAGCCCCGAGCGGCTCGAAGCTCTGCGTCACGACAACCCGCTGGCGGGCTTCAATCCCGGCTGGGACATTCGCCGGCTGTGGTTGACGAGCTTCACCGAGCAGAATCGCAAGTGCACGATCACGGGCCTCGGCAAGACCAACGAGGACGTTGCAGAGTTTCTGCGGCGTCTCGCGCTGTCCGATCTCTTCGAGCACGTGACGTTGCAGTCGACGGCGGCCACGACGGAACCACTGACGCACAGCGCCGTGGTCGGGTTCACCCTCTCTTGCCAGGTGAGGTACTGAGATGGCTCCCAAGCTGCCGCAAGCGAACTTCGCGACACTGCCGGTCGGTGCCAAGATCTTCGTGGCGTTCTTCATTCTCGCGCTGCTGAGCGGCGGTTACTACTTCGGTGTCCACATGGGCATGGAAGAGGACATCGAGGGCGCCAAGCGCAAGCATTCAGCCCTGCAGAACGACCTGACGCAGGCTCACGAGCGGCAGAAGGAATACCTGAAGCTGCGCGAGGAGCTGGCGGGTCGCGATGCGATGGACCGGCAGAACCTGCGCATCTTGCCGGATACCGCGGAGATCCCCGCGTTCCTCGATGACTTGAATCGCTTGGCCGAGCTCAGCGGACTGACGGTCGGCAACGTGGCGCCTCGCCCGGAGGTCGGCGAGCAGTTCTTCGTGCGCGTTCCGGTGTCGCTGGCCGTGTCCGGCAAGTACCACCAGCTAGCCAAGTTCTTCTACAACATCAGTCGTCTCGAGCGCGCCATCAACATGGAAGACATCTCGCTCACCGCGCCGAAGACCGAGGGTGAGGACATCGTGCTCTCCGTGTCGGTGATGGCCACGACGTTCCGCAGGCCGGACTCGGCGAGGGGCAAGTGAACATGGAGCTCGCAGCAAGCGCGACTCGGCGCAACGGCATCGCGCGGCTTATCGGGGCCTTGGTTCTCGTCGCATGTGGCTGCGGCGAGCAGGTGGAACGGTCCGAGCGTGGTACGGGCGGTGGCGGCGACAGACCGTCAGCCCCGAAGGCCGCGCCCAAGGCCGCGGCACAGGCAGACACGCTCAGCTTCAAGGACGACGACTTCGTCGAATCGGAGCACAATCGCGATCCGTTCCGCGAGTACTCGTCGGCGTTCCGCATGCACGGTGCCGAGGTCGAGGCCGACGTGCAGCGCACGGTGATCATGCCGACGACTGCCGTGGAGTCGATGAAGCTCATCGCGATCATCTCGGGGATGCCGCGTCCGAAGGCGATGCTCGTCGATCCGCTCGGCGTGGGTTACGTGGTCGAACGCGGCGACTACATCGGTCGCCCCAAGGTGCTGCAGGCCAGCGGTAGCGTGTCCATGACACTCAACTGGCGTGTCGACCGGATCCGCGAAAACGAAGTGGTGTTGACGCGTCAGGATCCCACGGATCCAACACGGCCACCGCTGTCTCGAATCATCACGCTGCGGCAAGAGCTCGCAGCGAAATAGTGACGCGCGTGCCGCAGCCAAGCCGGCGAGACAGCACTGCCGCGTACCACTTTTTTGCGTTCTTGCGCCATGGCGATCGATGATCGCGACACAAGCAGCGTAGGAGAGATTTCCATGCGCGTGTCGTGCGGATCCATAGCGGTCGTTGTTGCGCTCCTGTCACCAGTCGCGGCGTTGGCTGAAGCCGAACAGGCTTCGGTCGCCAAGCTCGAGGTGACCGGCGCTGGTGATCGGGCCGAAGTGCGCATCGACGGGAGCTTCAGAATCCCGACCTACTCGATCGACTCGCAGAGCGATGGAAAGCAGCTCGTGATTCACGTTGCGGATGCGGTGCTCGCACCCGACGGTCTGCAGGTGCACGGTGCGGCGCGGCCGATCGTGCGTACCACGGCCAGCAGCACGGCCCAGGGCGTGCGGATCGTCCTGACGCTGACGCGTGCGGCGACGTACCGCGCGCGTTCCGAGAGTGGGCATATTTTGGTGTCGCTCGACGCCTCGGCACCGGCGGCGCACGCCGAAACCGAGCCGCAGCCAACGGCGTCGGCATCGGACGTCGTGCACGTGAAGTACGTCGGTATCGAGCGTCGCAACGGACGCGAGCGCGTGGTGGTCGAGCTCGATCATCCGGCCGAGTTTCGGATCGTGCCGGGCGCAACGGGTCCGGTGCGCATGGAGATCGAGCACGCGGTGTTGTCGAACGGCGTGAACGAGCACGTAGCGGGCGACTCGTCGATGGTCGTGCGTTCGGTGGGCGTGCGCGCTGCCGGCGACCGCATCCTTCTGGACGTGGACCGCTCCTCGGGGGCGACGACGACGGCGCTGCGCGAGGGCAACCGCATCGTCTGGTTGTTCGCGGGTGAGGTGACTGCGCAGGAAGTGAAGCGCCAGATTCGCACCGTGGCGCGCGAGGCTGCGGTTCAGGTCGACGGCCGCGACGTCGCGGCGTTCTTGTCAGATGTGCCGCTGCAGGTCGGTGTGGCGAAGTCGGATCGTCGTTACACGGGTCGCCGCATCGACCTGGACTTCAAGGATGCCGACATCCACAACATCTTGCGTCTGCTCTCCGAGGTCGGAAACGTCAACGTGGTGACGGCGGACGACGTGACCGGCGCGGTCACGATCAAGATGCGAGGCGTGCCCTGGGATCAAGCGCTCGACGTGATCCTGACCTCCAAGGGTCTGGGTATGGTGCGTCGCGGTAACTTGATTCGCGTGGCTCCGCAGTCCGTGCTCGAGAAGGAGCGCGAGATGGCGATCCAGCGCGAGAAGCAGCGCCTGGAGCTCGCGCCCCTCGAGACGCGACTCATTCCGGTCAGCTACGCCTCCGCGAGTGAGCTCGCAGGCCGCGCAGGCGACCTGCTCACGCCGCGAGGCAAGGTGGCTGTCGACGGCCGCACCAATATCCTCGTCGTTCGCGACGTGCCGGAGAGCCTGGATAACGTCGAGGAGCTCGTGCGCAGCCTCGACTCGCAGACGCCGCAGGTCTTGATCGAGGCGCGTATCGTGGAAGCCACGACCTCTTTCTCGAACGAGTTCGGTATCCAGTGGGGCGGCGACGCCGTCATGAGCTCCGCGACGGGCAACCCCACGGGTCTCGTGTTCCCGCATGATCTCACGATCGCAGGCGGTGCCACCGATGGCCAGACACCGACCACGGGTCTGTCTCCCTTCGGTGCCGCGTCCAATCCGAACTTCGTCGTGAACTTCCCGGCCCCCGCGGGTACCGGTCGCGGTGCCGCCATCGGCGTGTCGATGGGCGCGCTCTCGGGCAACGTCAACTTCGCCGTGCGTCTGAGCGCCTACGAGACCACCGGTCAAGTGCGCATCATCAGCTCGCCGCGCATCCTCACGCTGGACAACAAGCCGGCGACCATCTCGCAAGGTACCTCGATTCCGTACTCGCAGGTGGGCGTGCAGGGCGTGCAGACGGCGTTCCAGGACGCGCAGCTCTCGCTGAACGTCACGCCGCACGTGACCAGCGACGGCGCGGTCGCGATGCAGGTCGCCATCACGCGCAACGAGCCGAACTTCAACCAGACCAGCGCCCGCGGCGACCCGACGATCCTGCGTCGTATGGCCAACACGAACCTGCTGGTGCAGGACGGCCACACCGCAGTCATCGGCGGCATCTACACCCGCAACACCGGTCACGGTCTGGACCAGATCCCCGTGTTCGGCGACATCCCGATCCTCGGCGTGCTGTTCCAGCATCACACCCAGCGCGACGCGCGTAACGAGCTGTTGATCTTCCTGACGCCGCGTATCGTGAATCGTACCGAGGCACTGTCTCACTAGTCATCGGACCGCAAGGTTCTGCTCCAAGATCCTGTTCGACGCGGCGCCCAGTGTGGCGCCGCTCGACTTCAAGGGCAGCCGTCCTCTCGACCACAGCTACGCCGTGGGCGCTGCTGGGTCGGGCGCCATCGGTCGGAGCTCGCGCTTGCTACCGGCGCGGTTGCGCGGCATAAGCTCGCCATGCGCATCTTCCTCTCTGGTCCGATGGGCAGTGGTAAGTCCACGGCCGCCAAAGCTCTGGGCGAGCTTGCAGGTCTTCCGGTCGTGGACCTCGACGCGCGCATCGTGGCGCAGACGGGTGTCTCGGTCGCGGAGATATTCCGCTCTCGTGGCGAGCAGAGCTTCCGCGAGCTCGAAGCCTCCGCGATCGACGACTTGCTGCGCACGTCGCCGGCGTGTGTGGTCGCGCTCGGTGGTGGCACGGTCACCTCGCAGCGGTTGCGGCGCAGGCTGCTCGCGGCGGGTGTGCTTGTCACGCTCGATGCGCCACCAGCCGAGCTGGCCCGGCGCGTGGGTGGGGATGCAGAGCGTCCGCTGCTCGCCGACGTCGACGTCGTGGCTCGGCTCGGTGCGTTGCGTGAAGCGCGTGCCGATGCCTACGCCGAGTGTCACGCGCGCATCGATACGAGCAGGGTGTCGCCACATGCGATCGCGGCGCAGGCGCTGCGCATCGCGCACGATCCCCCGATCGTGGTGCCGCTCGGCACGCGAACCTATCGCGTCGAGGTGGGTGCGGGTGTACGCAGCCGCTTGCCCGAGCGCCTGCTTCAGGCCGGCGGCAGTGCTGCCGCGCTGCTCGTGAGCGACAGCCAGATAGGGCCGCTGTGGGGTCGCGAGCTCGCCGCGCAACTGACGGCCGCAGGCGTGCGTGTGGTCAGCGTCGAGCTCGCGCCAGGCGAGCCCGCGAAGACTCTCGACAGTGTGCACACGCTCTGGAACACGGCGCTCGACGCCGGGATCGACCGCGGCTGGACCGTGCTGGGTGTAGGTGGTGGCGTGGTCGGTGATCTGAGCGGCTTCGCGGCCGCGACGCTGCTGCGCGGCGTGCGCGTAGGGCACGTTCCCACGACCTTGCTCGCCATGGTGGACAGCGCCATCGGAGGCAAGACCGGCTTCGACACCCGACACGGCAAGAACCTGATCGGAGCCATCCACCAGCCGAGCTTCGTGCTGTCGGACGTCGAGGTCCTTGCCACGCTGCCGATCGAGGAGCGCAGGGCTGGGCTCGCCGAAGTCGTGAAGTCCGCTTGGCTCGACGGTGAAGCCGCCGTGGCCGAGCTCGAGGCCGACGCACCGGAGCTCGTCGCTGGTGACGTGGCCGCGACGTTGCGCGCGATCCGCATGGCCGCACGCCTGAAGGCGCGCATCGTGTCCGAGGACGAGCGAGAGCAGGGTGCTCGAGCTCTGCTCAATCTGGGGCACACGCTGGGCCACGCGATCGAGAGCTCGCAGGGCTATGAGGGGATGCGGCACGGTGAAGCCGTGTCGCTCGGGATGGTCGCCGCGTTTCGCGTGGCAGCGCGGCTTGGACACGCGGACGCTGCGCAGGGCGAGCGTGCACGGCGCTTGCTGGACCGGCTGGGGCTGCCGACTGGCGTCGACGGGTTTTTGACCGAGCGCGTGCTGTCTTTCCTGGGCTCCGACAAGAAGCGCGCGCGTGATTCGCTCGGCTACGTCGTACCGGCGCTGCCCGGTCAGGCCGAACAAGTTTCTCTACCGATTGCGCAGCTGACGGCACTGTTGTGCGGCAAGTAGGCTGCGCACTTACCGCCGCAAATTTGTGAGCCCCCGCATGGGGCGGTACGATTCCCTGACGATGCTCCGAAGCTTCGGGAGGCTGACCATGCGTGGCGTTTCGGTTCTCGCGTTCCTATCGTTGATGTTGGGCCTGGCGGGCTGCGCGCCCGCGGGTTCCTCCGCGTACGTTAGCTTCAACATCCCTCCGGATTCCAGCTGCACATACACGCCCACGGCCACTGGCGGGAAGTTCCTGCCCGAGGGCGAGTTCGATATCACGGGCGCCGCGACGGGTGGCAACTGTAACCAGGGGTACCGGGTGAACCTGCTCGTCAACAGCGAGCTGCGCGCGAACAAGGACGTGACGCTCGGGCGCACCGAGCCGAACGTGCTGCAGATCGACAGCGCCCAGGTGCGTCTGATGAGCCAGGACAAGCGCACGATCGCCTTCGACCGCGTCACGCCCCATTTGCCCAACCCGTTCCTCACGACCGCCAACAATTCGTTGGTGCCCACGGCGGCTGGCGATCCGTCGATCGGCATCGCGTCGTTGATGGCGATTCCCAAGCCGTACGCCAAGATGCTGGACAAGTTCAAGGACGGCGAGATCCTCGCCGAGATCCAGATCTTCGGGACCACGACCGGTGACGAGAGCATCGAATTCAAGCCGTTCGTCTATCCGATCCAGATCGTCGAGAACAAGCTGTACGTCTGTCTCTCGTCGCTGGTCGGCAAGAACCTGACGCGCACCGATATCTACGGCAAGGACTGCCCGGACAACGCGGGCGCCGACGGTCGTATCTGCATCGACGACGGCTGCTGAGCGTGAGCAACAGCCGGCGCAGGTGGCACGCAGCCGCTGTCGGCGGCGGCTAGATCACCTGCGCGACGAGGCTCAGATACGGCTCGGAGAGCGCGCTGCGGATCGTCTCCGAGAAGGCTTCGGAGAGCGCGCAGGCCTCCTGGAAGCCTGTTTCGCTGTGGATCTCGACGCCGCGCAGCGAGGGCTCGAGCGCGGTGAGCGCCTCGAGTGCTTGCGTGGCATTGGCCAGCACGAACAGCCCGGCGCGGTGCGCGCTCAGCCCGGCGCGGTGGCGCAGGGCATCGTAGTCGAGCTCGATCCAGTGCGCGGCGATCAGCTCGCGCATCTGCGCTTGCGTGCGCATCGGCACGGTGTGCCAGAGCGCGGAGGCGAGCTCCTTGCCGGCGCGATCGAGCTTCTCCACCGACCCGGCCGGGCCGAACGCGCCCAGCAGTGCGGCGATCAGGTCGCGGCCTTCCTGCTCGGGCAGCACGCACAGCAGGGCGTTGTCGGCCTGGGCCCAGACCAGACATTGCGCGACACGGTACGTCAGCGCCGGGAGCTCGCTGAGGTCAGCGCGAGCGATCACTGCGGGCGGATGGGTGGGAACCACGGTCAGCGCAGGGCTCGCCTTGGGCTTGAGATACAGCGGCGTGTCAGTTTGAGCGAGCAAGCGCGCCGCGCGTGCGTACGCCATCGCGACCGGACCGTCGGTGTTGGGGGAGACGCGCTGGCGCGGGCTCACGTCGTAGGAGTCCAGCGTGCGCCGGAACCTCGGGAGGGCTCGAGCGTTCTCCCAGAGCAGCGCGAGCAGGCGCCGCACCGCGGGTCCGCGCGCGCCAGCTTCCACAAGCTCGGAAAGCTCCCCTTCACGGAACAGACCGGCATGGAACGGGGCGTGTTGCGTTGCGGCGATCGACGGATCGAAGAGTGCGAGGATCTCCGCCGTCACGGCAGCCTCCGCGAGCGCGCCCTGCGCGACCGCTCCGGCATGCAGCTGACGCAGCGACTCGGTGCGGCTGGGATCCGCGCGCACCAGTTGCCCCAGCAGCGAGTGCGCTTCGGCCTGGCGTTGCGGATCGGCGCCGACCACGGAAAGCAGGTCTTCGAGAGCTCGCGGGTCACCGGCGTCGGGCGCCTGCCGGACCTGCAGCTCGGGTGCCGTGGCTGCCGCCTCTGGAGCACTTGGGAGCATGCGCAGCGGTGGCTCGCTGCGCCGAACGCGAGTCGAGACTACGCCGAGGTTCGCCGGCTTTTCGTCTCTGATTTCAGTGGGTTCGATCGCAATGCGCGACGCAGTCGAGGTGGCAGGGCTCGCCGCAGGTCCCGGCGCTGGGGGCTCTGCTGCTGATGGCGGCGGGTTGGGTTTCGCGACCGCCGGAGCGCTCGGCTCGAGCGGCTTCGCCGCGCTCGGACGGCCTTTGAGACGCGAGCGCACAGCGAGGGCCTCGGGGTGCTCGGGCACGGCCTCCAGTGCGCTTTGTAGCGCGGTCGCCGCTTCGTGCTCGCGGCCCGCTGCCAGCAGGGCTTCGGCCATGGTCGTGAGGGTGGCGGCGCGCAGCTCGACCGGCAGGCTCTCGGCCACGGCAGGCGTGAGCGCGGACGAGAGCGCGCGGATCGCGCCCGCCGGGTCGTTGCGCTGCAAAAGGTGCATGCGCGCTGTGTGCAGCAGCAGCTGGGTCTTGGCCTCGGCGTCCCAGGCCTTCTCGGCCCGCTGCTCCCAGGTGGTGGCCAACTCGGTCAGCGCACGCTCGCGCGCGCCCGCGTCGCGTGAACCTAGGCGCGTGGCCGCGTCGACGAGTTGCTCGTCCAGCTCGCCCACGCGCGCGAGCTCGTCGGCCTTCATCAGCAGGGCGAAGCCGCGGGCGGGATCGTCCAGCTCGTGCAGCGCCGTGCGGGCGGCCTCGCACAGCATCGCGAACTGAGCTTCCTGGTCGCGCAGCGTCACAGCGAGGGCTTCCTGCGCGTCGACCAGTGGGCCCAGGCGCCCAGTCTCTCTCGCGACCCGCTCGATGGCCTTGAAGGCGACGCCTGCGCCCTTCGCGAGCGAGAAAGCCTGCGCGTAGTGTGCGAGGGCTTCGTCGGGCACGCCGGAGCGCTCGAGCCAGCGCCCCGCGCGGTAGTGAAGCGCACGCTGCCCGTGCGGACCGATGGCCGCGGCGATCAGCGCGTCGTAGACGGCCAGCGCGGCCGTGCGATCGGCGGTGGGCAGCGTCAAGCGTTCCACCATCAGCAAGAGCTCGCCGACGGCCGGGAACTGGCGCGCGCCCTCGGAGGCTAGCTCGAGGGCCAGGGCAGGATCTTGCAGGTCCACCTCGGCCTTGCGTGCGGTCCACAGGTACACGCTGCCACCGGCCTCGTCGGGTAGCTCGCGCGCGAGCACGCGGGCTTGTTCGATGGCCCAGCGTGGCTCGCCGAGCGCGAAGAGCGCACCGAGCGACGTCAGCAGGCCCTCCCGATCCTCCGCGCTCTCGAGCATGAGCGTCTTCAGGTAGGCGAGGGCGCGCGGCAGGTCGTTGCCGACGTGCGCGGCAGCCGAAGCGAGGTCGAGCAGGCGCTGCCGCCGTTGCGCGGGATCGGTCTGTGCCTGCAGCGAGAGCGAGAGCACCGTCAGCAAGCGGTTCTCGTCCCCGCTCTGCGCAAACAGCGTCGCGAGCCCTTCCAGGGCTTGCATGCACGTCGCATCGACCGCGAGCGCACGCAGTAGCGCGCGCAGCTGGCCGACGCGGTCGCCGCGCTGGGCGTGGTGTTCGGCGAGCAGCAGCAGCCGCGACAAGCGTGCCGCCCCGTCGACCGTGCTGGCTGCGCGCTCGAGCGCCGTGGCCAAGAGCGCTGGGTCGTCGGCCGCCCGCGCCAGCTCCACGGCCTCGTCGGCATACTGCGCATCGGCACGCCCCAGCTCGTCCATGACGCGCTGGGCCAGGCGCGCTGCGTCTGCGTGCGCCGACAGCTCGTGCAAGCGGCTCACCGCTTCTTTCGCGCGGCTGACGATCAGTGGGCCGCCTGCGTCTCGCAACAGCGCCTCCGCTTCCGCGAGGATCGGCGCGGGATCACTCTGGGTCAGATGGAAGTCCAGTGCCGACAACCGCGCTTCCGGGAAGTAGGGCAGCCGCTCGCACCACGCGTGCAGAACCGAAAGCTGGGTGTCGTGGTCTGCCGCTGCGCGCGCCGCCTCTGCGATCGCGGACAGCAGCGCCGGCAGCTCGCCCAGCAGCGTGCGCGCGTGCGTGAGGCGCGCGACCGCGCGGCTCGGCTCCATGCGGTGGGCATGTCGCAAGAGCACGATGGCCGCATCGGCGGCCGTGGCGTCGGAGGCCAGCGCGGCGTCAGCGCTGGCGACCGCAGCGTCGAAGTCGCCGAGGTTCTCGAGGTGACGCGCCAACGCCACCAGTGCGCGAGCTTGTTGCCGTCCACCTTCCTTGGCACGCGCGCGCAGTGCCAGCGCCTCGCGCGTCAGGGCAGGGTCGCGCAGCGCGGCCGCGGCCCGCCACAGCCGCGAAAGGCTCGTTGCGTGCTTGGGATCGATGGTGAGCGCTCGCAGCGCGGCGGTGGCCACGGCACGTGGATCGGGTCTTCGCGCGTAGAGCGCACCGAGCTGCGCGTGGACGGCGAGCTCGTCGGCCTCGTCCAGCGGCTCGCGCAGCTGCGCCTGCAACTGTGCGATGCGAGCCTCGTCGCCGCTGGCCAGCTCCTGGATCTCCGGACGCGTGCCACCGGCTCGCAGCAAGAGCTCCATGGGCCGAGCGAGCGTGGGGTTCGCGTTGAGCGCGCGCGCCAACAATGCCAACGCGGTCGTGCGCTCGCCGGGCAGACCGAGCGCGATTTCACCCGCTCTGGCGAGCCACACCGGCGCCTGATCGTGCGGGCAGCTCGTGGCGATGGTTTCGAGCATCGCGAGCTCGTCGGCTTGCTGGCCGGTCTGGCCCAGGTCTTCGTCGAGCGGGGCGTAGATCAGATCGAAGCTGGGCTCGTCGTCGAAGAGCTCGGTCAAGAGCTCGGCCGAGAGATCTTTGCGGCCGGCGGCCTCGGCGCGCTGCGCAGCTCCCAGGCGCACGCGCTTGCGCAGCTCGGGCTGTTCGAGGTTGCGTGCGGTCTCGGCGAGCACGGCGATGGCGGCTTCGGTGTAGCCGAGCTCGACTTGCAACGCGGCGTATTCGTCCGCCAGCAGTGCGTCGGCGGGGTTCCAGGCGTACGCGAGGCCGTAGAGCACAGCCGCGCGCGGCTTGTCGTGCTCGACCCAACCCAGTGCCGCCAGCCGCGCGTGCGCGACCGCCACGGGCAGATTGTCGCGTTCGGAGAGTAGGTGCGAGAGCAGCTCGTGCGCTTCCGGCCGCGACGGGTCTTCGGCGGCCGCTTCGGACAGCGCCTCGACGCAGCCATCGATGTCGTCGCACGCACGATGGATGTCTGCGAGCAATCGGTAGGCCGCTGCACGCTCCACGGAGATCGCGCTCGCTGCAATCGCGCCACGCGCGTACGCGATCGCTAGCTCCGTCTGCCCGAGGTACGAGCAGTGCAGAGCCGCGTCCTGCAGGACCTGCGGATCGCTGGGATCGGCGGACGCGGCCTCGCGCAGTGCGCGTGCAGCCTCTTCGAGTGAGCCGATGCGGCTGTGCCACAGCCGCGACAGCTCGACGAAGGCACGCGCACGCTCGGGGCCCGGCGCCTGACGAGCCTCGAGCGCAGCGATACGAAGCTCGAGCTCGCGCAGCGGATCGTGCAGCGGTACGGGCGTGGTTTGCGCGCCTCCAAGGTCGACCTGCGGGATCGACTCGATGGGGATTCCGTCGGCGCCCGGATCGAGGCGCACACGCGGCGCGCGCGGCAGCAGCGGCGGACGGTGCGTCTGCAGCGTGAGCGGTGCCGGCGGCGACTCGGGCACGACCGACAGCCGCGGCGCAGGCGGTGGGAGCGTGCCGGTGCGCGACGGCGCGCGTGCGCCCGGCGTGCCCGGGGCTTGCAGTCGCAAAAGCCCCGTGCGCAAAAGGGCGGCGAGCTGCGGCGCACACGCGGGGAAGCGCGCGAGGATGGCCGAGACGACCGGCCGATCGCTGGTCTCGCCCAGCGCGGCCCAACGCTTGGCTTCCTCAGTGAGTGGCCCGTCGACCCATTGCAGCCGATGGTTCAAGCGCACACCGACGGCCGTCGCGTCGCCATCGACGGCGAGCCGCGTCAGCGCGTCGAGCGTGAAGCGCAAGAGCGGCACGTTGCCGCCGCCGGCATCCGACGTTCGTTCCGGTTCCAGGGTGGGCGGAGGATCGCCGCGCTCGGCTGCCAAGCGCAGCGCTCGCACGAAGCGATCGAGCCACAGCGCCCGCCGAAGGTTCTTCCACTCGTTCTGGGTGAGCAGGCCCCGGGTCACCCAGTCGTCGCCGCTGAGCTCGGTGCTGCCGTGTTGCGCGCGCGCGGCATTCAGACGTTCCTGCGCCACTCGCCCGGACGCGATCAAGAACTCAGGGAAGTCGGGATCCCCTGGCGCGGCCGCCATGTCGCAGACCTCTCCTGCCTGCAGCCGTAGGCGGCGGTCACCGACCGTGACGCCGCCGCTCTGGCGTCGTTCCGCGAGCGCCAGCAGAAACGATGCGACGGGACTCACGTCCAGGGGCGGAGCGTCCATGGATGCGTGGAGGATAACAGGCGCGTTGCGCGAACCATATAGGCAGCTCGGGTTTGCGCCGGTCTGCCCGGCGCCGGCCCCGGCTGTGACTGGCTGTGACTGGTCAGTGGATCTCGAGCCCAAAGGGCAGGGCGGCGAACGCGCCTGCGCTGCCACCGAGCAAGAGCGATGCCAGCGGCGCATCGAAGGCGCCCGGCAAGAGCGCGTGCAGACCCTGCACTCCCGCGCTGTACGCGCTCGCACCCGACACCATGTGCGCGATGCGATCGAGGAAGTTGCGCTGGCGTGGCCACACCTCGATCGCAGCATCGGCTCCGACGCCTGCCTTGGTGCGCGCTCGCGCCAAGGCCTGCAACAGACCGCCCTCACTATCGACGAGCCCACCCACGCGTGCGCGCTCACCCGTCATGAGCCGGCCCTCGGCCACGGCGTTCAGGCGCTCGCCGTGCAGATGCCGTCCCTCACTGACACGAGACAGGAACGTGTCGTAGGTGCTTTGCAGCGCCCGCACGAGCGCAGCGCGCTCGCTGTCGCTGAAGCGCTGTGTCGGGCTCAGCCACGCGGCGTTCTTGCCGCGGCTCAGCACCGCCACGTGAACGCCCAGGCGCTGCGCGAGTTGCTCGCCGACGATCTTGCCGCCCACCACGCCGATCGAGCCCACCAGGCTCGTGCGCTGTGCCATGATCTCGTTGCCCGCGCAGGCCACGTAGTAGCCGCCCGAAGCCGCCATGTCGCCGATGCTGACGATCACCGGCTTGCGATGCGCGACGCGCCGCACCGCGTGCCACATCTTGTCGCTCGCCAGCGCCGAGCCTCCGGGCGACTGGATGCGCAGCACCAGCGCGCGCACGTCGACGTCGTCAGCGATGTGGCGCATGGCTTTCACGAAAGGCCCAGCGTTCGAGAACGAACCGGAGTCGTCGTCGCTGTCGCCGATCGTGCCCTCGAGGTAGGCGAGGGCGATGCGCTTGCCGTGCGCCGGTTCTTCGCTCTCGCTGCTCGTCAGGGTCTTGATGAGCTCGAACAGCCCCTTGCGTTCCACCTCCGGGTGCTCCGGCATCAGCACCACGCGCTGTGCATGGGTGCTGGCCTTGGCCTGCGCGCGAGCCTCGTCGTCGAAGCCGATGGCGTCGATCAGCCGCAGCGACAGCGCGGTCTGTGCCGTGTCCGGTCCTTGATCGATCGCCCGCGTCAAGTCGGCCGCCGTCAGCGACCGTCCCTGCGAGACGGCGCTCGTGAGATCGTGCTGCAAGTCGTCGAGCAGCGCACCCATGGTCTGCTCGGTCTCGATGGGCATGTCCGAGCGCGTGAACAGATCAGCCGCACCCTTGAAGCGCCCGACTTGCATCACCTCCGCGTGCAGCCCCAGCGTCTCGAGCAGATCCCGCGCGTACACGATCTCGGCGTGCACGCCGACCAGGCTGAGCGTCCCCGTGGGCGTCATCGTGATGCGGTCGCAGACGCGTGCGAGCAGGCCGTAGCCGACGTTGTCGGTATTCTCGAAGTAGCAGTGCACCGGCTTCTTCGTGGCGCGCACGGTCAAGAGCGCGTCGCGTAGCTCGGCTTGCCTCGCCCACGCACCGGCCAGCGGTCCGATGCGCAACAAGAGGCCGCTGACGCTCTTGTTCTTCGCCAGCTCCGCGATTTGCTCCAGCGTTTCACGCTGCGAGAAGCGTGCGGGTCCCATTAGATGCGATCCAGGGTCCTCGGGCGGTGCGGAGCTCAAGACCAACTCCCGCAGCTCGCTCTGGCCGGTCGTCGCGGCGTTGCCGTCACACGCGCTGAGCAGCGCGAGAACGAGGAGCGACAGGAGCTGCGGAGCGGGACGTCGTGCGGACATCCACGCATCGTACGTCGGAGTGGCGGTAGCGGCGAGCCCTTCGGTCGCAGCCAGCCTCAGCGAGCCGACCGACCGCTGGCCAGCTCTTCGGTCAGCCGGTCGACCTGCGCGTGCGCGATGCTGGCCTGCGCGCCTGCGGGCTCGAGTGACAGGTAGCTTTGATAGGCCTTGAGCGCGTCGCGCAGCCGGTTCAGGCGGCGGTACGCGTCCGCCAGACCGATGAACGCCTCGGCATTGCCGGAGCGCGTCGCCTGCTGGAAATGCTCGACTGCAAGCGCCGGCCGAGCTTTCTCCAGCGCGACGTAACCGAGTCCCGTGTGCGCCGCGGCCGAAGTCGGACGCACGAACAGCGCCTGCTCGAACAGCCGCTGCGCGGTCGAGACCTCGCCTGCCTCGAGCATGACCTTGCCGCGCGAGATGTAGGCCTCGTAGCTGCGCGGCTCCTCCGACTCGGCCGCAGCTGACGGCGGCCGTTTCGTGCTCTCCGCGGTGGCTGCGTCGGGGCCCGCGTCCGCGGCGGGGGGCGTCGGACGATCGAGCTCTCGCTCGATGGCCGTGATGCCCGGGTGGCTGCGGTCGCGCATCGTCACTGCGTTCAGGTGGTAGCGGGCGCCGGCGACATCGCCATCGGCCACCAGCATACGCGCGAGCAGCAGACGCGCGCGGATCGAGTCTGGCTCCTGGGCGACCGCCTGCGAGGCGAGCTTCACGCCGGCCCGCAGATCGCCCCCGGCCTCGTCGACCGCAAGCAGGGCTGCCACGCGCAACGTTTCTGCGCTGGCCACGGTCTCGGTGGCGCGCGCACGGTCGAGCTCGGAGCGCGCTGCGACCAGGTTTCCGGTCAGGCGCAGAGCGTCGGCGAGCGCAACCTCGGCCTCTTCGTTGCCGGGATTCTTGCGCGCGGCGTTTTCACCGTAGCGCTTGGCTTGTTCGGACAGCTGTCGCTGCTCCTTGTCGAGCGCGACGGCCTCCGAGTGCCGCTCTGCATCTTTTGCCCCACGCGCATCGGCCTGCAAGGCCTTGATCTTGAACAGCAGCTCTTGGGTCCAGACTGCGTACACGCGGGAGACCGAGCTGAGGATGTGCGGGTCGTTCTCGTGGAACGCGAGCGCTTTCACGTACTCGGTGATCGCATCCTGGAAGTGCTGGATGCGATGCGTCGCGAAGGCGGCATCGGCGCGCGCGACGAACTCGGCGGTGGGGTCGGCGATGGTCGCCGGCCGCATGCGTTGTTGCAGTTGCGGCCAGAGCAGGAAGATGCCCAGACCCGCGGCGGTCAGCACGACAATGAAAGCCGCCCAGGCCGCTGCGGTCGAGCGCTGTGGGGCAGGGGCCGGCCTTGCGGCTGCCGTGCGCTCGATCGCCTGGGCCACCGGCAGCGGCGCGGGTCCCTGGACCGCACGCAGCCGCGAAGTGGTCGCCGCGTCGAGGTCACTGGGGGGCTGGGGGCTGGGCGTGGCAGCCGGCGCGGGCCGCGCGGAGACATGGTCGCTGCTGCGCGACTCCGCGCGTCCGTCTATATCGACCGCGCCACCCAGGCTCTCGAAGCGTGGCGTCGGACGCGGCGTGTCGATCCGCGCGCGACCTACGGGCGCCTCCGGCGCGGCCGCGGATGTCGCGGTCGGCGCAGCTGGCGCTGCAGCTGGCGGCGGCACGGAGCTCACGCCGCGCGGCAACGGCGCGTTGGCGGGCGGGTTGCCGGTGGTGCGCAGACCGAGCTCCGGTACCGTCGAGCGTCGCTGGCGCGCTGGCGGCCGTTCGGAATTCGGAAAGAAGCTCCGCAGCTCGTCGATCTCACCCAGCTTCTTCCACGCCTTGCCAGTGCGCGAGACCTCGTCCTCGCGGGCGAAGGCAGCCTCACCGATCAAGCGCGTCAGGTCGGCCAGCGAGGCCAGCCGGTGGATCGAGCCATCGGTGCGGCGCACCGTCCACTGGTGCTTCTCGCTCGTGGATTCCACCGGCGCTTCGGGCCGGTAGACTTTGAAGAGATGACCGCACTGCGTGCACTTGACCGTCGTACCGCGCGTCGAGACCAGAGCTTCCTCGAACTCGTAGTCGGTTCCACAGCGGTCGCAGGTGACGTCCATCGGAGTGGTGCGCGAGAATCCTGCGCGCTTGGTAGCACCGGGTCAATCGCTTCCCATGTCAGGTGCGCAGGTGTGGGAGCTGCAGCGTTGCGGGCATCGGCTATGCTCGCGACCATGGAAGATTCGCAACAACCCGCGGGCTTCTCGCGGTGGCCTCCCGGCGTCGCTCTGGCTTCGGTCATCGAGCACACCTTGCTCGCTCCGACAGCCACGCGCGCCATGGTCGAGCGGCACTGCGCCGAGGCCCGTATGCACGGCCTGTTCGCGGTGTGTGTGAACCCCGTGCACGTCGCTCGCTGCGCCACGCTGCTCGCGCAAACGCCCGTGCGGCTCGTCACGGTCGTGGGCTTCCCGCTCGGAGCGAACGCCCAGGCCGCCAAGGCTTTCGAGTGCGAGCTCGCCGTGCGCGAGGGCGCGCAGGAGATCGACATGGTCGTGTACCTTGGCGCGCTCAAGGCCGGCGATCGCCACGCGGTGCGCGCAGACATCGCTGCGGTGGTCAGCGCCGCGGCGGGGCGGCCGGTCAAGGTGATCCTCGAGACCAGCGCCCTCGACGACGGCGAGAAGCGGCTGGGCTGCGCGCTGGCGCAAGAGGCGGGTGCGACTTTCGTGAAGACCTCCACCGGCTTCGGTAGCGCGGGCGCGAGTGTCGCCGACGTCCGACTGCTGCGCCAGGTGGTCGGCGATCGGCTGGGCATCAAGGCCTCGGGCGGCATCCGCGACGCGGCGTTCGCGCGCGAGTTGCTCGAAGCGGGCGCAGACCGGATCGGCACGAGCCTGGGCGTCGCGCTCGCGGCCGGCTAGGCGCTTGCAGGCAGGCCGGGCCGCCCCTATGTTGGCGCACGTCACGGCCAGCACGGACTGCTGACGAAGGAGCGCGACCAAGCCATGCCCATCCCTCTGGTATCCGAACAAGACTTCGAGCGCGAAGTCCTGCGTTCCGAGTTGCCGGTGCTGGTGGACCTGTACGCAGACTGGTGCCAGCCCTGCAAACAGCTGACGCCGATCCTCGAGCAAGTGGCCAGCGAGCTGAGCGGCAAGCTCAAAATCGTGCGCGTCGACGTCGAGAAGAGTCAGCTGCTCGCACGCTCGTTCCGCGTGCAGTCGATCCCGATGCTCGTGCTGATCGCGCAGGGGCGGCCGGTCGATCAGATCGTCGGCCTCGTCGACAAGCAGGCCATCCTGCAGATGGTGCAACCCGTGCTGCCGGTTGCGGCCGACGAGCTCTTGCCCAAAGACCTCGCGCAGTTGCTGCGCATGAAGCATGCGGTGCCGGTCGACGTGCGCGAGGCCGCGGCGTACGCGCGCTATCGCATTCCCGGCGCCGTGCACATCCCGAAGATCGACGTGATGACCCGCCTGACCGAGCTCGTGCCGAACGACGGGCGCCTGCGCGTGCTCTACGGGCGTTCCACCGACGACGCGAAGGAACTGGCCGAGAAAGTGAGGGCGGCCGGCGTCGAAGTCGCCTTCCTGGTCGGTGGTTTTCTGCACTGGGAAGCCGACGGCCTCGAAGTGGAGCGCGGCACTTGAAGAAGCAGCGACTGCCCACGCTGGCAGGCGGCAAGCACGCACGGCGCCCCGAGACCAAACGCAAGCCGTTCGTGCCGCGGGCCGAGCGCGCGCCGGCCTCGCGCTTCGTCGTCGCCGTCGTGCCAGGCGTGCTCGGCGACGCGCCCGCGCTCTTCGCCGCGCAGCTGTTGGCGGCATTCACCGAGCTGGGCGTTCCGACCGCGGCGTTGGTCACGCACGACGACGCCTTCGCCGCGCACGAAGCGGAGGCGGCCCTGGCGCAGCTGCTGCAAGCCGGCGCGCGTCAGAGCACGTTGGTGCGTGCGCTCGGAACCGATGCTCGCACGGAGCTCGGGCGCGCGCTCGAGGCCGTGCCTCCCACGCAGCTTTTGCTCGCGCTCGGGCACGCGCTGCCCATGACGTACCGTGTGGCGTTCTGCGTCCTGGTCACGGGGCCGCATCCCGCGGCTTCAGCCGAGGCGGCCGCCGCCGACCTGGTGCTCGCCTCGCCCACGCCACGCCTCGCGAGCGACCTTGCTCGTGTGCTCTCTGGTCGCTTCCATCGCGAAGCTGCGAGCGATCCTACCTGACTCGATCAGGACGCGAGTATCTCCACGGATACGAGGAGCTTCGTCAGTCCACTGCCCTTGTTCGGGCTGATGCGAACAGCTAGCTTCGGCACGCATTTTTCACACAGAACGGCACGGCCCATGACCGAACACAGTGCGTTTTCACCCGGGCTGGCTAACGTACCTGCAGCCGAGTCGAGTGTTTGCTACCTCGACGGCAACATCGGCAAGTTGCAGTACCGCGGCTATCCCATCGAAGTCCTGAGCGAACGGAGCACCTTCGAGGAGGTGGCGTACCTCTTGCTGTTCGGCCAGCTGCCCAAGCCTGCCGAGCTCGCAACGTTCGATCGCGAGCTGCGCGCCGCACGCACCATCAAATTCCGCATCATCGACATGCTGAAGATGCTGCCGGAGAGCGGACATCCGATGGATGCGCTGAGCGCAGCCGTGGCCGCGATGGGCATGTTCTATCCCGGCGACCACGTGCACGATCCCAAGTTCCTGCGCGAGTGCGTGGTGCGCCTGGTCGCGAACTTCCCCACGGTGGTGGCTGCCTGGCAGCGCATTCGCAACGGTGACGATCCAATCCGTGCGCGGCCCGATCTCGGCCACGCCGCGAACTTCCTCTACATGCTGAGTGGTGACGAGCCTGCGCCGCTTTTGGCGCGCACCATGGACGTCGCGCTGATCCTGCACGCTGAGCATCAGATGAACGCCTCCACGTTCAGCGCGCGAGTGACGGGCTCCTCGCTCGCCGATCCCTACGCCGTGGCCTCTGCGGCCGTCGGCACGCTCTCGGGTCCGCTGCACGGCGGTGCCAACGAAGAAGTGCTGAAGATGTTGCGCACGATTCCGAGCAAGAAGCCGTCGATCGTACGCGCCTGGGCCGAGGACCGGCTCGCGCGCAAAGAGAAGATCAGCGGCTTCGGCCATCGCGAATACAAGGTCAAAGACCCGCGCGCGACGATCCTGCAGAAGCTGTCGCACAGCGTGTTCGAGCAGTACGGCACCACGCCCGTCTACGACATCGCGACCGAACTCGAGCGGCAGATGGCTGAGCTCGTCGGTGGCAAGGGCATCTACCCGAACGTCGACTTCTACAGCGGCATTCTGTACGAGAAGCTGGGCATCCCAACCGATCTGTTCACGCCGATCTTTGCGATCGCGCGCGTCTCGGGCTGGCTCGCGCATCTGCTCGAGCAACTGCAGAACAATCGCATCTTCCGCCCGAGTCAGGTGTGGACGGGGCAGGCGGATCGCGAGTTCGTCGCGATGGACAAGCGCTGAGCGGCGTTGCGCGGCGTGCTCGCCGAGCTGACGACAGTGACGGCCGCTCCCGGATCAGGGACCCGCCGCGTCGGGCGATGGTAGCTTCCCGTCCTGCAGTTTCATGCGCCAGATCAGCTTGTCCGCGATGCCCGGGCTCGTGTGCACGCGCAGATCCTTGTCGACGATCACCACTTCCATCGGAGGCCCCGGCGCGTCCTTCAGCTTCTGCAACGTCTTCTCGGCGCCCATGATGAACATCGCCGTGTCCACTGCATCGCCGTAGAAACCCGAGGAGCACACCACCGTCACCGAGGTGGTGTGCCGAACCGGCAGCCCGGTGTGCAGGTCGATGATGTGGTGCCAGCGTTCTTTGTCCTTGAAGAACGCGTGCTCGTAGTCGCCCGACGTGGAGATCGACGCGTCGCTCAATTCCAGGAACGCAAAGTAGTCGTCCATGCGTGGGTGCTGGATGCCCACGCGCCAGGCGCGGTCACCTTTCTTGCCGTGCACCATCACCTGACCGCCGCCGAAGATCATGTAGTTCGGCAGGCCGGCCTTCTGCAGGATCTCCGCGGCGCGATCGAGCGCGTAGCCCTTGGCGATGCCACCGAGGCCCAGGCGCATGCCCTTGCGCTTGAGGAAGACGGTCTGCGCCTTGTCGTTGACGACGATGTCCTGGTAGCGAATCAGGGGCAAGCGCTGCTTGAGCTCGGCCGGCGTCGGCACACGCTCGTGGCCTGGTTGAAAGGTGTAGAGGTCGTGCAGCGCGGCCCAGGAGAGATCGAACGCGCCGTCGCTCCAGCGCGCGGTGTCGTTGCCGACCTTGATGTTGATCAGCGTGTCGGGCCCGACTTTCACGGGGTGCAGGCCGGCAGCATGGTTTATCTTCGAGACCTCGCTGTCGTCGCGCCACTCGGAGAGCACGTCGGCGAGGCGGCGCATCTCGGCGAGCGCGGCTTCGATCGCGGGTGCGGCTTTCTCCTCGGTTTCGCCGACCACCAAGATCTTGATGATCGTGCCCATCATCTCGGTGGTGCGCTCGACCTTGAGCAGCGCGCTCGGCGGGGGCAAGCCATTGTGGGCTGCGGGCAGCGCTGCAGCGGCCACGGGTTTGGTGGCCTCCGGCGCTGCGGCCGGCAGCGGTACGCTGGCAGGCGCGGCCGGCGGCGCGCTGCCGCTGCCGGCATCCGCGCTCGTGTGGCAGGCGCAGAAGAGCAAAAGGCAGAGTGCTGCGCCGAGCACGCAGGCGGAGGGGACGCGTGTGTCAGGCCTCGAACGCTGAAACATGGTCACGGTGCGGTCTGCCCGGTGCGCGGCTGCGGTAGTGCGAGCGGCGGCGCTATGGTAGACGGAACGCCCTCTGCGTGCCATGGCAGCGGCGATCATGAGAGCCCGTGTCTTTACAGCGATGTTCTGTAGCGCCTGGCTTTTCGCCTGGTTCTTCGCTTGCCTCGCGATCAGCGTTGCTCCGGCGCGTGTGCGAGCCATCGGCGAGCGCTCGGTCGTCGACCTGCGCTCCATCGATTACACGGGCCGCAACCCAGCGCTGCGACCCACCGCGACCAAGCGCTGGGCGTGGGAGGTCCGCCAACGTACCAGCGTCGACACGAAGCTCGAGCCCACGCACGTGCGCTTCTCCGACCCCACGCTCTTCGAGACGCCGTTGGTCTACTGGAGCGGCGATCAAGCGTTTGCGGCCCTGAGCGAGGCCGAGGTGCAGGGCTTGCGGCGCTTCGTGTCGTTCGGTGGCTTCGTGATCATCGACGACGCGTCGCCGGAAGACACAGGCTTCGATGGCTCGGTCCGCCGCGAGCTCGCGCGCGCGTTCGGCTCGTCGGCCCTGACACGGCTCTCGGACACGCACGTCATCTACCGCTCGTTCTACCTCGTGTCGCGGCCGGTCGGGCGCGTGCAGGGCCCGCCGTACCTCGAAGCGATTGAGCAGGGCGGTCGCGTGGCCGTCGTGTACAGCCGCCACGATCTCGGCGGCGCGTTCGAGCGCGACAACCTCGGCAACTACACCTCGTCCGTGATGCCGGGCGGCGAACGGCAGCGCGAGATGGCCTTTCGTCTGGGCGTGAACCTCGTGCTCTACGCGCTCTGCCTCGACTACAAAGACGACCAAGTACACGCGCCGTTCATCATGCGGCGCTGGGCGGGACGGCCTTGATCACCTTGATCACGTGGACGCCATGAGCGAGGTCGTTGCGCCAGACAGCCTGAAGCTCGGCGCGCCGTTCGGGTCGGTAGTGGCGCTGCTGCTGATGGCGGCGCTCGTGGCTATCGTCGTGCTGGGCTTGCGCGAGCACCAGAGCCTGGCCGATCCACGCAAGCGCTGGGTGTTGCACGTGTTGCGCCTGCTGACGGGGATCGCTGCGGCGCTGCTGATGTTTCAGCCGCGCTGGCTCGGCCAGACCGTGGAGCAAGTGCAGGGTCGGGTGGCCGTGCTGCTCGATACCTCGCGCAGCATGTCCGTGCAGGCCGGCTCGGCCTCGCGTTTGGCGCAGGCTCAGAGCGTGCTCGGCCCCGCGCTCGATGCCGCGGGCGACAAGCCGAGTCTGTTTGCATTCGGTGACGAGCTGACGAGCCTCTCGCGCGCCGCGCTCGCCGACCCGCAGCTGCCCCTCGCTGACGACACGCGCATCGAGCACGCGCTGCGCGAGCTCGCCCAGACGCAGAACGCGGGCCTGGGCGCGATCGTGCTGGTGACCGATGGCGCCGATCGCAGCCCGGGGCTCACGGCGAGCACGCTGGCATCGCTCGGCGTGCGCGTGCACACGGTGCTGGTCGCCGACACAGCGGCGCTGTCCGATGTGTCGATCCAGTCGCTGCACGCCGATCCGGTGGCCTTCCTCCACCAACCCGCGCAGGTCGAGGTGAGCTTGCGTGCGCCGGCCGGGCACACGAGCCCGATCCTCGTCACCCTGCGCAGCGGCACCGAGGTCGTGCGCGAAGTGAGCGCCGAGCTCGCGGCCGACGGCACCGCGACGCTGACGATCCCGTTCACACCGACGCGCATCGGGCGCGCCGCGTACACAGTCTCGATCCCCACTGATGAAAACGACGCGGTGCCGGCGAACAACGAGCGTGCGTTCGTGGTGCGCGTGGTGCGTGAACGGCTGCGCGTGCTCTTGGTGTGCGGTCAGCCGTCGTGGGACGCACGCTTCCTGCGCGGCTTTCTGAAGGGCAACCCTTCGATCGACCTGATCACCTTCTTCATCCTGCGCACGCAGACCGACAACAGCATGGCGTCACCGGAGGAGCTCTCGCTCATCCCGTTCCCCACGCAGGAGCTGTTCGAGCAGCACCTGGCGAGCTTCGATCTGGTGATCTTCCAGAACTTCGACTTCGGGCCCTATCAGATGGCGCAGTACCTGCCGCGCATCCACGACTACGTGGTGAACGGCGGCTCGTTCGCGATGTTGGGTGGCGATCGGAGCTTTGGTGCCGGCGGCTACGTGGGCACACCGCTCGCAGACATCCTGCCGGTGCGCCTCTTGGCCGGCGAACACGCCATGGACCTCGCGGAGCTGTCGCCGCAGGTCGTGGCCGATTCCACGCACCATCCGGTGGTCGAGCTCTTGCCGCACGCGGCCGACAACGTGGCTGCGTGGCGCGACGCGGCGCCGCTGCTGGGCAGCAATCGCGTGCTCGGCCTGCGCGAGGGCGCGCAGGCGTTGTTGGTGCATCCCACACTGACCGGGGACGGCGGCGATCCCATGCCCGTGCTCGCGGTGGGCGCCGCCGGTCGTGGTCGCAGCCTGGCGCTCACGACCGACACTTCGTACCGCTGGAGCATCACGACCGCGGGGCGCTCGGGCGATGCCTCCGTGTACGAACGCTTCTGGGATCGCGCGCTGCGCTGGCTCGCGCGCGACCCGCTGCTCGACCCGGCGCAGATCACGACGGACCGCGAGCAATACGGTCCAGGTGCGAAGCTGCGCGTGCACGTGTGGCTGCGCGACGAGCACTATCGCGCGCTCGGCCCGGCCACTTTCCGTCTGACACTGGCCGATGCTCATGGGCGCAGTCTGCAGCAGCTCGCGATCGAAACGGACGCCGACGGCAAGGCAGAGCTATCGCTTGCAGCTCCGAGCGAGCCGGGCGCGTACCTGCTGTCGGTGCAGCGTGAGGGCCAGAGCGAGGCGCTGGCATCGGAATGGCTGGTGGTGGAGGTCGGCGGCGACGAGCTCGCCGATCCGCGCGCGAACCCGCCGCTGTTGCGCGCCATCGCGCGCGCCACCGGCGGCAACTACTACGAGCGGCTGTCCGACTTGCCTCTGCTCGATGCGCTGCCGCGCACGCGCACGCACGTGCTCTCCGTCACCGCGCGCACGCCGTTCGACAGCGCCTGGTTCTTCGCGCTGGCTGTGGGTCTGTTCGCTTGCGAGTGGTGGCTACGGCGGCGCTTCGGGCTGCGCTGACCGAAACGGCTTCCGTGCGACGTCAACGCATGCGTAGCGTACTCCGTCACGGCGGACACACGTCGTTGAGCCCGCGGTGCAGCTCCACGTTGAACCAACCGGTCACGGTCTGGTTGGTCTGCTTGGAGCCGTCGCAGCTGCCGAGGTCCAGCTGGACGCGCGCCTTGAACGGTCCGTGCGTGGCGACCTTGACGACGTCGGGGAACACCACCTGACCGAGCGCCCCGTCGCAGCTGCCCCACAGGCCGCTCGGCATGAGTGCCTTGGGGCGCGTGTAGCGCACGCGGATGCCCTGCGAGTCGGGCTCGGGAAGCACGTTGTTCTGCCCCTGACTGACGGTGCCGTCCTTCAGTGCCTTGGCCGAGAAGAGCAGCTGCAGCTCGTGACCATCGCCGGACGGGCACGCGCCGCCCGACAGCTTCACGACGAGCGTGGGGTCGGGGCACGCGCCTTGCCAGGTCGCGATGGCGCGCGTCACGACGAGGTCAGCCGGCGTGGTCACGCCGGAGCCACGCTGGTCTGGCAGGATGTCTTCGTTCGTGTACGAGCCCGGGTCGACGCTCACGCACTCGCTCGTGGTGTACGTGCCACTGCCGCCGTCGTCCGAGCCGGCGTCGTCGCGGGGCGCGTGCACGGCGCCGGCGTCGTCCGATCCCTGCATGCCGGTGGGCGTGCCGTCGGTCGACACGGCGGGGAGCGGCGGCGGGCTGGACTTGCTGCAGGCGAGCAGAGCAAGCCCGCAAAACAGGCATAGCGCGAACAGTCGGGGCATGCGGCGAGTATAGCGCAGTGCCACGGGGGCTTCCCAATGCCCGGAATTGTCGTAAGTACAGCACCGCCATGCGCGCCATCCGTCTACGCGGTGCTCGGACCAACAACCTCAAGGGCCTCGACCTGGACATCCAGCCGGGCACCTTCATCACGGTCACAGGGCCTTCGGGGGCCGGCAAGTCGTCGCTGGCGTTCGGAACCCTGTATTCCGAGGGCCAGCGACGCTACGTCGAGAGCTTCAGCGCCTACGCGCGCCAGTTCCTCGAGCGGCTCGCGCGGCCCGCCGTCGACAGCCTCGAGCCCGTGCCGGCCGCGATCGCCGTGGACCGCCGGGCCAGCGTCAAGACCAGCCGCTCCACCGTCGCCACGCTGACCGAGCTCAGCGACTACGCCAAGCAGCTCTGGGCGCACGCGGCCACGCTCCACTGCACGCGCTGCGGCGAGGCGGTGCACAGCCACACGCCGCAGAGCGCCGCAACCAGCGTGCTGTCAGCCCTCGCAGGCGAGCGCGTGGTGATCACGTACCCGGTGCCCGTGACCGACGCCGAGCACTTCCTGGGCGTACGCGAGGCGCTGGTGCGCGACGGCTACCGCAGGCTCTGGCAGAACGGCGAGGTCGTCGAGCTGGACGCCGTTCGGCCCAGCGACGTGGTGACCGCAGCGCCCAGGACCAAGGGCCGCAAGCGCAAGCCAGTCGAGGCTGTTGCCGCCGCGCCCGTCGCGCTCTACGTGGTCACTGACCGAGCGCGCGCAGCCGCCGAGGACCGGCCGCGCTTGGTCGAAGCACTCGAGGCAGCGTTCGAGCGCGGCCTGGGCCAGGCCTGCGTCGCGACGCCCGCCGGCAAGACGCTGGTGTTCTCGCGCGGCCTGCGCTGCGATGGCTGCGGCGCCGAGTACCGCAAGCCAACGCCCGGCCTCTTCTCCTACAACAGCCCGATAGGCGCCTGCGACGCTTGCCGTGGCTTCGGCCGCGTCATCGACGTCGACTGGGCCAAGGTGTTCCCTGATCCGCGCAAGACCCTGGCCGAGGGCGCGATCAAGCCGTGGAGCGGCAAAGCCACGGAATGGGAGCGCAGGCTGCTCAAGCGCTACTGCCAGCGGGCGGGCGTCCCGCTCGACATCCCCTACGGCGAGCTCAGTGAGGCGCAGCGTCAGGGGCTGATCGAGGGCGATGGTGGCGGCTGGCAGAAGGGCTATCCGGGTCTGCGCCGCTGGTTCAAGTGGCTCGAATCGCGCGCCTACAAAATGCACGTGCGCGTCATGCTTTCGCGCTATCGCAAGTACGTGGAGTGCGGCAGCTGCGCCGGCACACGCTTCAAGCCCGAGGTGCTCGGCTATCGAGTGGCCGGGCGCACTTTGCCCGAGTTCTACGGGCTCACCGTGAGCGAGGCGCGCGCGCTGGTCGCGCAGCTGTTGGCTGCGGCTCCCAGCGATCCGAGCCACGCGCAGGTGCTGCGCGAGTGCGTGTCGCGCCTGCAGACCTTGCAGGCGGTCGGGCTCGGCTACCTCACGCTCGATCGCGCCGCGCGCACGCTCTCCGGCGGTGAGCTGCAACGGGTGTCGCTCACGAGCGCGCTCGGAGCTTCGCTCACTGGCACGCTCTTCGTGCTCGACGAACCCACCGTGGGCCTGCACCCGGCGGATGTCGCGCAGCTCCTGCCGGTGGTGCGCGGGCTCTCGCACAGCGACAACGTCGTGGTGGTAGTCGAGAGCGATGAGAGCTTCGTGCGCGGCGCCGATCGCGTCATCGAGCTCGGTCCGGGAGCCGGCGAGGCCGGCGGGCAGATCGTGTTCGACGGTGCCCCTGCTGCGCTGCAGTCGGCCGACACGGCGACCGCACGCGCGCTGCACGGCGCAGCGCTCGTGCGCACCACGGCGCGCCCGCAGCGGGGCACGCTGCGCTTGCAGGGCGCCTCCGGCAACAACCT
>DASVHQ010000292.1:0-2167 GCA_036382515.1 Polyangiales bacterium
GTTCGGACCGAGGAAGCCGAAGATCTCGCCCGCCGGCACCACGAACGACAAGTCGTCCACGGCGGTCAGCTCGCCGAAGCGGCGCACCAGTCCTTCGACCTCGATGGCATTGTTCGCGGAACGACTCGTCATCGCGCTGCATGCTACTACGAACGGGGTAGAGTCTGTGCGCTCGGTTGCGGCTCGCCGAGCCTCTAGACAAGCAGAGGGCGGTGGCCAACATCAAGCGTGCGAAGTTTGCGAGCCGCGCCGCGTCACCCGCCTGAGCAGCTATACGCCCCCTGGCGGCAGAGCGCGGCCCGCAGCGTCGCTACAGCGCGATGGCGTCCACCTCGATGTCGTGGTTGGTCGCCAGAACGGCCCCCGTGGTCGCGTCAACCAACTTGGACTCTCCAAGCGTGTTCGCGATCACCCAGAGCGTGTTGCCGCGGACCGCGGAGAATCGCAGCTCCACGTTCACCGGATCATTTCCGTCGTCGATGCAAACAAAGCGCGGCTGCTGCGCACCGGTGCGGCGGTCAATCCGCACGAGGCACTGCCCCTTGGGATCGGCAACGAAGAGCGCTTCGTCGTTGACCAGCACGCGCCCGACGCCGTACGGACCGGGCTGCGGGGGCCATGGGGTCGACGGAGCTTTCGACAGGACCTGCAGGCTGGAGATGCTCACTTTCTCGAAGCGCGTCGGGCCGTGCGATTCATCGACCGCCTCTTCTGCCGCAGCAGAAGATGGGTTGAGCAGGGCTACAAATCTGTTGTCCGGGCGTTACCTAAACTCGCCGCGGCCAATAGCGCTTTCATGCTTTCCGTGGGCAGCCGCGCCGACGCGCAGTGACCATGAAGAATGCCAACAGCAGCCAGAGCGCGCTGGTCGAGTGCGAACCTGTGCTCTGACCGACGCGCGACACGCTGCAGAGGCCACCGCTGTGTTTGGACCCACCCGAGCTCGCTCCGGTTCCGGCGGCGCCGCCGTCCGCTGCGTCGTGGCCGGCGTTGGCCGTCTGGTTCGTAGGCGCGGAGCCGCCCGTCCCCAGCGAGGCTTCGGTAGCGCTCTTGGTTGCGCCAGGCGCCCGCGCGTAGGGCGGCACGCAAGCGCTCGGGCCAACGGCAGCGTCCTGCGGCTCAATCCTGCACGCACTCGCGTCGACGCCCTGTGGCACCGCGCAGCCGGCGCTGCTCGTGGTCGCCTCCGGCACGCAGGTCCAGCCCGTCGGGCAATCGTTGGCGGTGGTGCAGGTGATCTTGTCGACCTTGCAGTGTTTGGTGTCGGTCGGCTTGCAGTCGCAGCTAACGGCTGCATCCACAGGCGCTACCGCGGCGTCCACGAGCTGTGGCTTGCCGCCATCGAGCAGTGCGGGCAGCAGCGGTGTCACGCTGCCGCCGGCGCTGCCGCTGCTGCCGGAGCACACACATTCTTGACCGGCGACGCAGCTGAAGTGCGCACCGCAGTCCGTATCGACACTGCACGGTAAGGTGTAGCGCAGCGTGCAAGTCTTCACGCTCGTCTGCGTGCAAGCCCCGGCATCGACCGCCGGGCACACATCCTTGCTGCAGGCCGGCGCGGTCGGACACTTCTGGGACGTGGTCTCGTAGCAGACCATGTCCGCGCCGCAGTCGGTGTCGGTGGCGCAGGGGCCGAGTTGGCACCGCTTCACCTCGGTCGTCGTGCATGTGGGCTTGGGGCAGGCTTCTCCGGGCGCGCACGCGATGTCCGGGCACGCCGTGTCGTTGAAGGTCTGGCAGGTGAAACCCTTGCCGCAGTCGGCGTCGACCTTGCACTCAGCCTGCGCCCGTACGCCGGAAGCTGACCAGAACCATGCGGCCGCAAGCACAGCAACTGCGATCCATCGAGCGTTCCCACGGGAAGACATAGAAACCTCCACAAGGCTAGACGATGCACCCTGCACCTAAGCACGTCGGATGCCAACGCACGGCAGCTCGGCCACGACGTCGCTGTGGCCGGCCCGCGAGCTTTCAGCGCAACGCAGCCCGACAGACGTGCCCCGGCTGTGTCGGAGTGCGCCATGCGATGAAGCCGGCATCCAGCGTGTGACCAGCAGGCCAGCCCCGGCCCCCCCAGCCCCACGTCACCCGCCTGAGCAGCCTCGCTCGCGGCGGGGACACGACGCCCGCCAGCTACGTCGAGCGCCTCTCGCGCGTCCTACTTGGT
>DASVHQ010000293.1:0-7096 GCA_036382515.1 Polyangiales bacterium
CGCCTGCTACGCGACCGCCGAGTGCGCCGCGGGCCTGTACTGCAGCACGCTGCTCAAGTGCACGAGCATCAACGCCAAGCCCCAGGCTGCGGGCGGCGCGTGCGGCACCACGGCGGACTGCGAACGCGGCCTGGTTTGCGACATCGATGCCACCACGCTCTTCACGCAGGGTCCGTTCGATCTGCTGAGCGACGACTGCAAGAAGATGGCGCAGAGCGGCGGGGCCGTGCCCGATGCCTGCAAGCTGCCCAAGAAGTGCACCACGCGCGGCACGACCGACGCGGGCTCTTCATGCAAGGTCTCGGGCGACTGCTTGGCCGGCCTGTTCTGCGCCGACGTTCCGGCGATCGATGCCGGCGTGATGCTCTCCACCACCGGCAAGGTGTGCACGGGCTTGCCGGCACCGCTCCAGCAGGAGCCACCGTCGATCCCCATTTGGGACGGCGTGAGCTGCCCGCCGGAGGCCTCCACGGCCACCGCGTACTTCGAAGTCCCGCGCACTGGCAAGACGCCCAACGATTTCTATCGCCTGCCCTTCCCGAACGACATCCGCAAGAAGGGCGGCAAGATCGACCTCAGCGCCCATCCCGTGCCGGCCACGTCGCTGGGCGTGCCGATCGTGGAGCGCTTCGTCAAAGCCGCGGGTGATTCGTTGACCGGGTTCTCCACCAACCCCGTGGCTTACTTCCGCTTCTCCGAGCCGTTCTCGGCGGATAAGGAGAAGTCCTTGACGGGTCGGAGCCTGTTCATCGTGAACGTCACTCCCGGCTCGCCGGACTACAACACACCGGCCAGCATCGAGTGGGGCCCTTCGGGCATCCACAGCAACTACATCTGCGACAACTGGCTGGCGTTCCGCAGGCCGATCGGCAGCCCGCTGCACGCCGGCACCACCTACGCCGCGATCGTGACGCGCGCCGTGACGACGAAGAAGGACGGCTCCTCGTTCGAGCCGAGCTCCGATTTCCAAGCCGTGCTGGGCGCGAGCAAGCCGAGCGATGCCGACCTCGCACGCGCTTACGATATCTACGCTCCGCTGCGAGCGTGGCTCGCCGATCGGAAACGCTTCCCCATCCACGCTGCTGACCCTACGAGCCAGCTGACGCCGGACATGCTGCTGAACGCAGCCGTGTTCACCACGCAAAGTCCCGAGGACATCCTGCCGAAGCTGCGCAGCGCGGTCGTCAACGACCACGCGCGCAAGCTGTCCGGCACGCCGATCGTGTGCAAGACCGGTGTCACGCCGCCGGACGGCTGCTCAGACAAGATCAGTCGCATCTGTCACCCGGCGAACAGCGACTACACCGAGATCTTCGGCAAGATCTCGCTGCCCATCTTCCAGAAGGGCATGGCACCGTACGAGAAGCCTGAAGACGGCGGCGAGATCGCCGTGAACGGCAGCGGCGATCCCGTGGTCCAGCGCCGCCAGGACGTTTGCTTCGCGCTCACCGTCCCCAGCGCCGCCGCGCCGGCCGCAGGCTACCCGGTGATGGTGTACGCGCACGGCACCGGCGGAAGCTACGCCGATGAAACGGGCCCGGGCGGGCTCGCCAAGGACCTGGCCACACCGCCCACGGGCAAGGCGCCCGCTGTGCTGCTGGCCATCGACATGCCCGAGCACGGCAACCGCCGCGGCGCCTCGACGCGGCCGCCCGAAGACCTGTTCTTCAACTTCGCGAACCCCCAGGGCGCGCGCGGCAACGTGCTGCAGGGCTCGGCAGATCTGATGGGCCTGGCGCAGTTCATCGCGGCAGGCGGCATCGCCGCGAGCGATTCGCCCACCGGCGCCGCCATCAAATTCGATGCCAGCCGCGTGCTGTTCTTCGGCCACTCGCAGGGCGCCACGCACACGGCGATCATGCTCCCGTACGAGGGCATCGCGAGCGCGGGCGTGCTGTCGGGCGTCGGTGGCCACCTGGCCTCGTCGCTCCTGTTCAAGAAGAAGCCCGTGGATATCGGCGCGATCCTGCCGTTCGTGCTCTTCGACCCGGACAGCAGCGGCGGTCTGGCCGGCGGCGGCTACAACCCTGCGTTGTCGATCATCCAGGCCTTCTTCGACAGCGGCGACCCGATCAACTACGGCCACCGCGTCTACAAGGATCCGGCGGACAGCGCGCGCACCGGCCACGACTTGTTCATGACCTACGGCCTGGGCGACAGCTTCGCGCCCGAGAAGACGCAGCAAGCGTATGCGCTCTCCGCGAGTCTGACGGTGGTGGCGCGCCTGACCGAGATCCAGCTGACGAACGCAGCGCCCGGCCTGACCGGAAACGAGACCGTCGGCACCACCAAGCGCACCGTAGGCATGCGCCAGTACGACCCCATGGGCAAGGTCGACGGGCACTTCGTGGCCGAAGACACCAGCGACGGCCGGGCGGACGTGCTGCGCTTCATCGGCCAGGTCATGAGCGGTCAACCCCCGCAAATCGGGCAGTGAGCCGCGCTTGAAAGCCGCCGGTCGATCGGCGAGATTGCGTCCACCATGTCGCACGAAAAGCACGCCCCCACCCTGCCCCAGGTCACCGACGAGGCCGCCAACACGCCCAACTGGGTGCCGGCGCTGGGCTTCGGCCTGTTCGCGCTCTTCGCGCTGCTCTTCGCGGTGCGCCACGCCATGCACGACGCGGCGCCCACCAATGGCGCCGCCGATGCCCCGGCGGCCGCCGAGCAGCCGACCAACCCGCCCGCCGCTGCCGACGCGCCTCGCCAGGCCGTCGGCGTCGCACCCAACGCGCCCGCGCACTGAATGAGCTCGTGAGCCCGTGAGGCGGCGCGCGAGCTGCGTGCTCGCCGGCTACTTCGTGGTGGCTTCGACCTTCTCGTGCGCCTTCACTTTGAGGTGTTCGCCGGTGTCGCCTGCGTTGTTCTGCAACAGCTCGTTACGCACCTTGCGTGACTTGCCCGTGGTGTCGAAGGGCGGCGGTCGGTTGGGATCGCAGTCGGGGCCGAAGCCCGCGGCGTTGAACTCGTAGTCGAGCCGGCCGCGGTCCTTCTTGGTGACTGCCTCGATGCTCACTTGGTGCTTGCCGGCACGCGCCGGGCTGCAGTAGCTGAGCAAGTAGTAGCGGCGCGTGAAGCGCACGATGCGCTCGCCGATCTGGTTGAACGCGCTGGCGAGCGCGGCGCTGTCTTCCACGCGGATGTAGCCGCTCTTGCCGATGCGCGAGAGCGTGGAGTCGTCGATCTCGTGGCCGACGCCGATCGCGTAGATGGCATGCGGTGAGGCCTCGACCGCGTCGACCATGTTCTGGAACGGCACGCGGTCGGCGCGGTCGGTTCCATCGGTGAAGACCACGAGCGTGCCGAAGCGCAGCGGCACGCTGGAGCGGCTGAGCTGCTTGTCGAGCTCGGAGAGAGCCTGGACCACGGCGCCGTTCAGGTTGGTGGAAGGATCGCGCGTGCGGAAGGTGGTCAGGGCATTCAGGCCCTGGGCCGTCTGTTGGCCGGTCGGCACGAACGGCGTGATCTCGTAGAGCGTCTTGCTGCCGTCGAAGGCGTACACAGCCACGCGCTGGTAGTGCTCGAGCTTGCTCTCGAACTGCGTGGCGGCAGCAACGATCTGTTGCACCTGGTCGCTGGCGGTCACGCTGGCGCTCATGTCCACGAGCAAGAGCGTGTAGTGCGCCGCGGCGATCTCGGGGTTCACGATGGTCTGGCGGCTCTCGTCGACGGAGACGAGCTTCTGGTCTTCGTAGATGTTGAAGTCGCTGGCGAGCAAGTCCGCCACGGGCTCGCCCTTCTTGTCGTCGACGGAGAAGAACACCGCCACGTTGCTCGGCTTGCGATGTGCGGCCTCGATGCGCGTGAGCTTGAGGCCCGCACTGCAGCCACACACCAGCGCGAAGCTCGCGACCCACAGCCATGACAGGCGTCTACGCATGGTTCCTCCGTCTCGTTGCGACATCTCAAGGCAGAGTTGGAGCGCTGCCGCTGCCGACCGCACTGCCGGTTTCGACGTGAGTGAGCGGCGGGATCGCCAGCTGCACGCGCCATTGGCCTGACTCGCGCACGACGGGCACATCCGCCTTGGCGCTGCCGTCGTCGCTCGCGACACTCACGATCGCCCGATCACCATTCACGCGGGCACGCATGCCGCCGTGCTCGGCGGGTGCAAAGCGCAAGCGAAACCGACCCCGCGCGAGCATCAACCACGGCTGGAACGTGTGCCCGCCGAGCAGTGCGGCCTGCTGCGCGCGCAGAGTGAGCGCGTGCTGCGCTCCCTGGTCGAGCAGCGCGTAGGCCTCTTCGAGCGCCTGATCGTCCACGCTGCTGCGGTCCATGGCCTCGAGGAAGTGCGAGACCACCCCGACCGGGGAGGCGTCGGGCCCGCCGCCGCAGGCGAGCAGGCCTGGCGACGCCGAAGCGAGCGCACAGGCGATCGCGAGGCGGGTCAGCCAGCGGTGGGCGGGAAACATGGACTGCGGACCATAGCGCCTCGTCGACGGCGTGAAAAGAGCACGAAATACGCGGCCTTCGGCGCCAGCACACCACGGTTGACGGCCCAACACCAGGGACTAAGATGCGTTCGCCCGTACAGTGGGCGCAGCGCAGAGCGCGGTTGCAGGCTTCTGCAGCGCGCGCAGCGCGGCGGACAAACACTCTCGCGGCTCGCACAGCCGGCACAGTCACAGGACAAGGACTAGGAGATCACGATGACCGACAAGAGCTACGACGCCATCGTCATCGGCGGAGGGCCCGGCGGATACGTCTCCGCGATTCGCCTGGGACAACTCGGCCAGCAAGTGCTCGTCGTCGAGAAAGAGTACATGGGCGGCGTGTGCCTCAACTGGGGCTGCATCCCGAGCAAGGCGCTGATCGCGGCGGCCGGCCTGGCCGAGCGCATCAAGCACGCCGAGAGCATGGGCATCACCGTCAGCGGGCTGTCGGTCGACGTCAGCAAGCTGCAGAGCTGGAAGGGCGGCATCGTCAAGAAGCTGACCACCGGCGTGGCGAGTCTGGTGAAGTCCAACGGCGGCACGATCGTGATGGGCAAGGCCAAGCTCACGGGCGCTCACACCGTGCTGGTCACCAAGGACGACGGCAAGACCGAGTCGTACGTGGCGCGCAAGGGCATCGTGATCGCCACCGGTGCGATGCCGGTGCGCATCCCGGGCTTCGACGTGGACGGCAAGGTCGTGATCAGCGCGCGTGAAGCGGTGAGCCTGCCGAAGGTGCCCAAGACGCTGGTGCTGATCGGCGGCGGCGTGATCGGCATGGAGCTGGGCATGGTGTACCAGAAGCTCGGCGCCAAGGTGATCGTGGTCGAGATGCTCTCGCAGCTCTTGCCGGGCGTGGATGCCGACCTCGTGAAGGTGGTCGAGAAGCGTTTCGTGGACGCGGGTGGCGAAGTGCTGCTCGAGGCGAAGGCGAGCGGCTGCAAGGTGCAAGGCGAGCAAGCCGTGGTGACCGTGGAGCATCAGGGCAAGCAGCGCGCGATCGAGTGCGACAACGTGCTGGTGGCCGTGGGCTTCAAGCCCAACTCGCAAGAGCTTGGCCTCGCCGACTTCGGCGTAAAGACCGACGCGCGCGGGCACATCACGGTGGACGAACGCTTGCAGTCGAACATCGCGGGCGTCTACGCGATCGGTGACGTCACAGGCATGCCGTACCTCGCGCATCGCGCCATGGCGCAGGGCGAGATCGTGGCCGAGGTGATTGCGGGCAAGCGCGCCGCGGCCGACTTCCGCGCCATGCCGGCCGCCATCTTCACCAGCCCCGAGATCGCAACGGTCGGACTGTCCGAGCGCGAGGCCAAGGAAAAGGGCATCGCGGTCAAGATCGGCAAGTTCCCGTTCGCGGCTTCCGGTCGCGCCATGGCCGTGAGCGAGACCGTGGGCTTCATCAAGACGATCATCGACGCGCAAAACGATCAGGTGCTCGGCGTGGGAATCGTGGGCCCCGAAGCCAGCGACCTGATCGGCGAGGCCACGCTCGCCATCGAGATGTGCGCCACCGCGCAAGACGTCGCGCTCACCGTGCACCCGCACCCCACGCTGTGCGAAGCCATGAACGAATCCTTCAAGCATGCGTTGAAGGAAGCCGTTCACATCTTGAACAAGTGAGCACACAAGCACGCGGGCTGCTCTCGGTCGTGTACCTCGGGCGGCGCGACTACGGCAGCGTGCTGCGCCTGCAGGAAGAGCTGCTCGCGGCGCGCACCGAAGGGCACGTGCGCGACACCCTCCTCTTGCTCGAGCACACGCCCGTGATCACGCTGGGCCGCGCCGCGCGGCGCGAGCACGTGCTCTTGCCCGAGGCGCAGCTGCGCGCGATGGGCGTCGAGCTGCACGAGATCGGCCGCGGCGGCGACGTGACCTATCACGGGCCGGGCCAGCTCGTCGGCTACCCCATCCTCGACCTGCGACCCGACCGTTGCGACGTGCGGCGCTACGTGGCCGGGCTCGAAGAGACGATGATCCGCCTCGCGGGGCACTACGGCCTGGCCGCGCAGCGCATCGCGGGACTGAACGGCGCCTGGATGGGCGAACGCAAGCTCGGCGCGGTGGGCGTGCGCATCGCGCGCTGGGTCACCATGCATGGCTTCGCACTCAACGTGAACACCGACCTCGACGCGTTCGATCTGATCGTGCCGTGCGGCATTCGCGACAAGCAGGTGACTTCGCTCAGCCGCGAGCTCGGACACGAGGTCAGCATGACCGAAGTGATCCGCGAGGCTAGCCGCGTGTTCGCAGAGGTGTTCGAGTACGCGGTGCACGAGGTCTCCGAAGAGCGCGCGCTGCTACCGCCGAAACCGTGACGCCAGGCGTGGCGCAGCGGCCAGTGGCCCGCGCCCACGCACGCACGACCGCTCACCCGATCAGGGCGCAGCGCCCACGCCGGTGCGAGCCGACGGGCTGTGGCTGCCGCCACCCGCCGCCACGATGATGAGCGTGGTCACGAGCACGGCCGCTACGCCGGTGCCGACCCAAAACCACGGGCTGTCCAGCACGCTGCTGTCCCCGGGCTCCGCACGTGTGGGCGCGGTCATGTAGGGCGAAGGCATGAGCGGCTCGCGCTGCGGCACCGCTGGCGCCGCCCCGACGCGGTGCGGCGGAGGCGTGGGCTGTGCCGCCTTGTACGGCGATGGGATCAGCGT
>DASVHQ010000294.1:0-16290 GCA_036382515.1 Polyangiales bacterium
CATGACCAAGTGTACGATTCCCAGTGGCTGCGGCGTGGGTGAGTTCGGTCCGAACTGCGACGGGGGCATCGACGCGGGGCCGATCCCGCCGAAGGACGCTGGCGTGCCGACGCTTCCGCCGGCGCCCAAGCTCTGCACCGATCCGACCGTGAGCACCGAGCCGCAGATCATCGCGGGCTACTCGCCGACCACCCCACAAACAGTCGGCGCCAACGGCCAGATCAAGGTCTGGGTCACCGACGAGTGCCCAGCCTTCATCGCGACCGGCGAGATGATCGACGCGACCACCGGCGCCATCACGACGCCGGGCGATCGCACCGGCCTCGCCACCGACAGCTACCTCAACGAGCCGGCGCTCTACATCGCGCCGCAGTCGGCAGACAACGGTGGAACGCCGCACTTCCCGCAGTACGTCAGGGGCGACTACAACAACAAGCCGCCGGCTCCCGGTGGCGCACCGGATTTCTTAGGCTGCACCCTCGGCACCGTGGGAGCCAAGGGCCCCGCGTACGACCCACCGCCGACGGGCACCGCTCCGCTCAACCAGCACTACAACACCGAGTTCGTCTGGGACGTCAGCAAGCTCGGCCTGGCGCCTGGCTCGTACATCGGTGAGTTCTCGATCCACGACGGCGACCGCGAGCGCGCGATCGGCTGCGTAAACATCGTGATCTCTGGCACCAACTGAACAGCATCACCTGGAGCGCGATCCACGGTCCGTCGGGGTTGGGGCCCCCGACCCCAACCGGGCGGATCCGTCGGCGCCTCGCTCGTGTCTCACACTCCATGCGACGCTGTTTGGCGCGTGCTGCTGCTCAGCGCAGCACGCGTGCCGCACGCAGGGTGGAGTCGAATCCGCAATCGTGCATGAACGGCCTCTGCGCGCCCCGCGGTAGGCTACCGTCCTGTGGGCGCATGCGACTTCGACTACGTGAAGCCGCGGTCGTTCCCCGGCCGCGATCTTCGACGGCCCTGCTGCTAGGCTGTCGCGAGTCGTTCCGATACGATCGTTCGTGTCGCCTTGCTGCGCGGGGGCCTTGCAGGTCGCCCACGCGATCGACTCACTTTGGAGCGCACGGTCCATGCCAGCCACCCCCGAAGCCTTCCCGACGACAGCACGCAGACGCGCACCTTTGGCGATCGGCGCGCGTGCTGCAGTCACCGTCAGCTGCACACTCGCGTGCGCTGCGCTGCTCGTCGCAGGTTGTAGCAGCAAACCCGAGCCGGCCTGCGGCGCAAGCTGCGCTCCCGCTGCCAAGTGGACCGAGCTCGCGCTGATCGCCGGCCATCTGGGAGGGCCGGGCTGGGTGGACGGTCCGGCGAGCGCCGCGCACTTCGAAGGTCCGTTCAACCTCGCTTGCGATGGCAAGAACCACGTGTACCTGACCGACGCGTCGCGGATACGTGATTACGATCTGTCCTCGAACACGGTGCGCACGATCGCGGGTGGGCCCACCCCGGGCAGCGCCGATGGCGACGCTGCCAAGGCCACCTTCTTCCAGCCCAACGCCGTCCTGGTCGCCGACGACGTGCTCTACGTGGCGGACGAGGAGAATAACACGGTGCGCAAGCTCGACCTCGTAACCAACCAGGTGAGCACACTGACGGGCCAGGCCAGAGTCATCGGCTACAACGATGGCCTCGGGACCGCGGCGCTCTTCCAGGAAGCCATGGGTGTGGCATGGGACCGCGCGGCGGGTCTGCTCTATCTCACCGACACCGACAACCACACGATTCGCACGCTCGACCTCAAGACCGGCGTGGTCACCACGATCGCCGGGAAGGCCACCGTGAGCGGCACCGCTGACGGCATCGGGGCCGCGGCTCGTTTCGCTTGGCCCGTCGCGCTCGCGCTCGACGTCGCCAGCCAGACGCTGTTCATCTCCGACACGGGCAACCTGTCGATCCGCAAGATGACACTCGCCGACTTGCGCGTGTCGACCGTCGTCGCCGCGCTGCCAGGAGACGCTGCCCACGCGTTGGTGGTGAATGGGTCCGAGCTGTTCGTAACGGTGGCCTCGGAAGTTGTCGGCGTATCCATCAGTACCGGTGCAATCCGCACGCTGGCGGGCAGCGCGACGACGTCCGACTTCGTCGATGGCACGGGAGCCGCGGCGCGGTTCGTTGCGCCCTATGGCATGGCCTCGGACGGGCACGGCAACCTGTTCATCGCCGATCCCGGCGGCAATGCGCTACGCAAGCTCGAGCTTGCCAGCGGCCGGGTGACCACCGTCGCAGGCGCGAGCTCGATGGGCGCGGTCAACGGCGTGGGCGAAACCGCCCGGTTCTCGAGGCCACAGGGCATCGTGGAGGTGAGCCCCGGCCTGCTGTACGTGGCCGATACGCAGAACGACGCGATCCGCAGTGTCGAGCTCGCCAGCGGCAAAGTGAGCACCGTAGCCGGTGCGCTCGGCAAGGCAGGTCACGTGGACGGGCAACCTGGAGCTGCGCGCTTCGACCGCCCCAGCGCAATCGCCCTCGACGCAGGCCACTACCTTTACATCGCCGAGCTTGGTAACAAAGATCTGCGGCGGATCGACTTGTCGTCAGGCGTCGTGTCGACGCTGGCTCTGCAGTCGGAGCCTGCGAGCGCGGCCGTGAAATTGATCGCACCGCAGGGCCTGGCCTTCGATCAGGGCCACCTGTACGTCACCGAAAGCGCGCGCCTGCTGTCGGTCGATATCGCGGCGGGGAAGATCTCGGTGCTTGCGGAAGATCCTGGCACGAGCTCCGTGTTTGCGTCGCTCGCAGGCATCGTCGCCGACGGGCATGGCAAGCTGCTGGTTGCGGACGTCCTCAAGAACTCGGTGCTGCAGGTGGCGATCGACACAGGTGCGGTCACGACCTTCGTCGGACCGGTCGGGCTGGGCGTCGATCGACTCTACTATCCGCGTCAGCTGGCACTGCGGGCCGACGGAACGCTGTTCGTCGCGGATGCGTACACCGTCAGGCAAGTCAAGAAGGGCGGCAGCGAGCTGACCACGGTGGTCGGTGTGCTCAACGGGCGTGGCGTACGCCTGGGCACGCTGCCCGCGCAGCTCAGTGACGCCACCGCCATCGCTTTGACCAGCAAAGGCACGCTGGCGATCGTGGTCGAGAGCTCGGTCCTCGAAGCGAGGTAAGGAGAGTTGATGATGGGTGCAATGCGATATTCGTGCATCGCCTCTGCGTTGGCCTGCTTGGTAGCGTGCTCGCAAGGCTGCGCAGGCAGCAAAGGCAAGGGCGGCGCGTCGGGTGCAGGCGCCAGCGGTTCGGGCAGCGCCGGAACCAGCGGCAGCACGAGCGGGTCGGGGGCAGGCGCAGACGCAGGCTCGGGCAAGAACCCCACGGGTCAGAACGACCCGTGCGCCAAGGCCGGCGACAAGCGTGCTTGCTGCGGCACAGCAGGCTCGCAGACCTGTCAGGGCACCGCCAAGATCCCCGTGTGGGGGCCGTGCATGGCCAGCTCCGGCCTGACTCTGACGACATGCAGCGTTGCCAGTGGTGACGGTGGCGGGCCGGCGGTGCAGTCAGTTCCCAAGGCGTGCTCCGATCCGAGCCTCAGCACCGAGCCGGAGATCATCGCGGCCTACCAGCCGTCCGGCAGCCAGACCGTCGGCAGCAAGGGCCAGATCAAGGTCTGGGTCACCGACGAGTGCCCAACTTTCCTCGCGAGCGGGGAGGTGGTCGACGCGAAAACCGGCTTGATCACGACACCCGGTGATCGCACGGCGCTCGCCGCGGACAACTACCTCAACGAGCCGGCGCTCTACATCGCGCCGGACTCGGCAGAGGGCGGTGGAACGCCGCACTTCCCGCAGTACATCAGGGGCGCCTACAACAACATGCCGCCCGGCGCCACCGACCTGCCGAACTTCGTCGGCTGCTTCAGCACCACCGTGGGTTCCAAGGGTCCCGCGCTCGAGACGCTGCCGGCGGGCTCGGCTCCGCTCAACCAGCTCTACAGCACGGAGATCATCTGGGACGTCGACAAACTCGGTCTCTCGCCGGGCTCGTACATCGCGGAGTTCAGTATCCACGACGGGGACCGCGAGCGCGCGTTCGGTTGCGTGAACCTCGCGATCAGTGGCACCAACTGACACGTTCGTTTCAGCGGCGCACGCACACCGCACGCATGGTGGAGTCGAAGCCCCCGCGGTGGTCGAGCACGGTGAAGAAGAAACGCACGAGCTTGCCGTTGACGCCAACCGCAGCCTTCTCGGCCTTGGAAAGCTTCCACGTCAGGTCAGTCTGCAGCTGCCCGTGCACCACGGGCGCTTCGGGATCGAACAACGTGAAGCGCTGCGACAGCTCGCCCGCCGTCGCGTAGCTCGAGACCTCCAGCGTCTCCAGCACCCCTTCGTGTAGCTCGCGAGCCTTGGTTGGATAGGCGATGCGGATGGTGTCCACTTCGCCGTCTGCCGTCGTCAGCAGGTTCGCCTTGGCCGCATCGATGCAGTCGTCATCTGTAGCCGGCAGGTCGGCAGCCTTGGCTGGCGGCCACACCGCAGCCCCGTCGAGCTCTGCTCCAGTGAGCGGCGAGATCTTGAAAGTCCCGAGACCGAGATCGGGGTTCTTGTTTTGAAATTCCGCCGAGTGCTCGACGCGGATCGTCGCGTAGACGCCTATGGTTTCGACCTCGCTCGACTGCTTGCCGGGCTTGGGATCGCAGCCGAAGATGTTGGCGGCGCTCGGATCCACGAACGGCCAGCCATTGCGACAGATGACGCCCAGCACCAGCTTGGCGCCTACCTTGCTGTCAGGCTCGATCTTGACCTTGATCTTCGGTGTGTTCGTGACGCAGGTCTCGCCGAGCGTGCCGGTCACGGCCGATTTGCCCTCGAAGCCTTTGCAGTTGCCACCCTCGAGCTCGACCTTGTCTTGGCCCGGACGCACGGGCCTCTGCAGCGCGTCGACCAGCTCCTGACAGGTGGGAACGCCTGTGTAGGTCGCGGGCGCCGTGCAACTGAACAGGAAGGAAGAGAGCTCGGCGTCGCTGGTCTCCACGCTGGGATACACGACGCGGAAAGTGAGCGTCGCGGTTTCGCCGGGCTTGGGTGTGCTACGCGTGGGGTCGCCCAGCACGCTGACCTGCGCGCCCAGCACGCGCATGTGAGTGATGACGGTGGCCTTGGGCAAGTCGTTGCCGCAGGCGCCCGTCGCGAACGCGAGCGCGAACGCGAACAACAGGCCCGGACGGGCGCAGAGGTTGGATCGAGCGCGCATCACAGCTCACCTCGCAAGCCGAGGTTCGGGAAGATGGGTATGCCGGAGACAGGCATCGACATGCGGTAGTCGAAGTCGTAGACGATGCCCTCTGCGTTGGTGCGGTTGTAGATGTTCTGCACGTCGAGATAGACCGTGATCTTGCCCGGCTCGAGGCGCCAGCTCTTCGCCAGGCGCACGTCCAGGCGGGAGAACAGCGTCGAGCGGATGCTGTTGAGCGGGCCGTACACCGGCGAGTACAAGGCGGTGTCCGCGTTGTAGACCGCGCCGATCACGGGTGTGCTTGGGTTGCCCGACACGAGGCGGAAAGTGGCACCAAGCTCCCAGCCGCGCCCCAAGCGATACACGCCCGAGAGCGTGAGGATGTGCGGCTGATCGAAGTCGAAGAGCTTGTAGCCTTCGTGGTGGTCTTCGCGTTCCGAGCGCGAGAGCGTGTACGAGAGGTAGCCGAAGAAGCGCCCTGTCGGGTTCACCTTGGCCGAGACCTCCAGGCCATAGATGCGGCCACGCCCGCCGTTCATGAACTTCGGCGGCACGCCGAGCTGCGTGCCGATGATGCGGTCGTAGAGAAACTTGTAGAAGCCCTCGACGCCCAGGTGGATGTTCTCACCGAGGTCGCGCTCCACACCGAACCCCGTGTGCGTGGTGTGCGTGGGCCCGAGGTGCGGGTTGCCAAAGACGGCCGACGATTCCTGGTACTGCGGCGGCTGCGAGAACATGCCGACCCCCCCCTTGAGTCGGGTCTTGTCGTCGATCGAGTAGTGTGCCGACGCGCGGGGATCGATCGAAACTTGGTCGACCTCGCTGTAGTAGTCCACGCGCGTGCCGAGCTCGATGCGCACGGGCTGCAGATCCAGATCAGTCTCGAGGTACACCGCCGGTTGCAGCACCGTGAACTTGTCGCTGCTGGCGATGTGGCTGCGGTTGGAGATGGCCGTGCCGGACGAGCCGTTGTCGGGGCTGCCTTCTTGTTGCGTGATCGGCGGACCCGCGTAGCTGACCTCCCCCGGCAAGAGCAGACTGTCGAGGCCTGCGATCACGCGCAGGTGATCGCTCATACGCGCGCGCCACTCGCTGCGCAGATACATGTCGGTACCCTTGAGCGAGAAATCGAAGGCCGAGCCCAGACCGAAGGCTGCATCGAAGTGCCCGGCCGCCACCTCGAGATCGTGATCGACGCGATCGCTGACCTTGCGCATCCAGGACACGTGCGCGCGCTGGAACTGCGTGGCGAGCTTGAGATTGCCGCTGACGGCGGCGTCCGTGTCGGACGGCTGGCTGAAGAGCAGCCGCATCGCGTCGGAGCTGCCGTAGACCATCAAGCGCAGCTTGTCGCGTTCGCCCGGCCGGTAGGTGGTGATGGCCTGGTAGTCGTAATAGACGGGCGCGGCGACGGATTGCACGTCGGTTCCGGACAAGACCTGAGTGATGAACAGGTCGACCCACGAGCGCCGGGCCGCCGCCGCGAACTCCCAGTTACTCGTGATCGGCCCCTGCGCAAGCAGCGATCCGTCGATCAGGTTGAGATCGACGATGCCGTGTAGCTTGTCGCGCGGGGGGTCGGCCACCGTCGCCTCGATGATGCCTCCGCGACGCCGGCCATAGCGCACGGAGAAGTTGCCCGGGTAGAAGTCGACGCTCTCGAGCAGGCTCGAGTTGATGAAGCTGGTCAGACCCCCGAAGTGGTACAAGAGCTGCACGGGGATGCCGTTCAGCAGGACCTGGGTGTCAGCTGGAGCGCTGCCGCGCACGATGATGACGCCAGCGCCCATCGGTGGGCGCCCCACCCCCGGCAAGATCTCGACGGCGCGCAGCGCGTCGCCACGCGTGCCGGGAATCCGCGTCAGCTCCTCGCGACCGATGGTCCGGCGTGTGACTTCGCGCGGCGGTGGCGCAATGCGTGCCACGGCGTGGAAGGCCTCGGCGTCCGGCACGAGCTGCAGGCGGTACACGACGTGGGTCGCCTCGCCTGCGGCGATGGACTCCTGCGCGTCCTGCGCGAGCCATTGCCGCTTCGACAAGTGCACCTGGTATTGGCCTGCGAGCAGCTCGTCGAACGCGGCGTGCCCCGCTACGTCGGTCTGGGCGCGACGGATCAGTTTCTGCTGCGGGTCCGCAGCCGTCAGCAGCACCTCCGCGCCTGCGATCGGCTGCTTGTCGTCCGCGCCGAGCACCTCCACTTCGAGGCGCCCTGGCTTCGGCGGGGCCTCGACCTCCACGGGCTTGGGCGCTTCCTTGATCTCGAACACGTAAGGGAACACGACGCGCGCCGGCACCGGTTGGCCGTCGCGCGTCGCGGGCTCGAAGATCAGCTTGCGCCCTGCTTCGAGCGCGGCCTCGTCGAAGCCGTTGCCCGCCGCCGTCTTCACCTGCGCATCGCTCACCGTCCCGTCGACGCCGACCAGCAGCTCGAGCTCGACGGTCACTTGGCCGGTCACGCCCTGCTCGAGCGCTGCCGGCGGGAAGGTCGCCGGCGCGAACTCTTTGAGCTTGGGCGCCACCAGCACCGGCGGCTTCGCCGGCTCGGTGGGCTGCTCCTCTGGGCTCGCCGGCACCGTGATCACGCCGGTCTGCGCCCATGCGACGGTCGTCGGCGCCGACAAACACACCAGCACCCAGGCCAAGAGCCGCTTTGACTCACCCATCTCGAACCGCAGGATACAGGGTCTCGGTGGCGGGTCTAGAGCGGGCACGCATCCGACGGCGAGCTGGCGAGCTGGCCGTCCGTTGCGTCCCGACGGGCGAAGTGGTGCACTGCACGAGCGAAAGGTCGAACCCCGTGCAAATCCCAGCCTGCATCGGGGACTATCGCGAGCTGGCGCGCCAGCGACTGCCCGGCTTCCTGTTCGGCTACCTCGACGGCGGCAGCTTCGGTGAGGTCACGCTGCGAGACAACGAGCAAGCCTGGGCGCGCAGGCGGCTGCGTCAGTTCGTGTTGCGCGACGTGTCCGAGCTCGACGTCTGCGCGACGCTGCTGGGTCAGGAGCTGACGCTGCCCGTGGTGCTCGCGCCGGTCGGCCTCGCCGGCTTGATGCGACGGCGCGGCGAAGTGCAGGCCGTGCGCGCGGCCGATGCCGCAGGCGTAGCGTTTTGCATGTCGACGGTGGGACTGTGCTCGCTCGAGGAAGTGCGTGCCGCGAGCACCAAGCCCTTCTGGTTTCAGCTCTACCTCTTGCGCGACCGCGGCATCGTGAAAGAGCTGCTGGCGCGTGCCAGGGCCGTGCAGTGCTCGGCGCTGGTGTTCACCGTGGACCTCGCGCGCGTTGGCGTGCGCTACAGCGACATTCGGCATGGCATGGCCACGCGCCCCACGTTCTCGAGTCAGCTGACGCGCGCTTGGGACGTGCTCACGCATCCACGCTGGCTGATGGACGTGCCAGTCGGCGGCGGCCCGCTGGTCTTCGGCAACCTCACCCAGTACGTACCCAAGGCGCGCAACCCCGAGCAGTTCAAGTCCTGGGTCGACTCGCAGTTCGATCCCAGCGCCAACTGGAAAGACATCGAGTGGCTGCGCACGCAGTGGGATGGTCCGATTGTGCTCAAGGGCATCCTCGAACCGGAAGACGCACGGCAGGCAGCGTCGATCGGCATGCAAGGCATCGTCGTGTCCAATCACGGCGGCCGACAGCTCGATGGCGCCGAAGCCACCGCCGATGCGCTGCCACGCATCGTGGATGCCGTCGCTGGCAAGCTTTCCGTGCTCGTCGATGGCGGAGTGCGCTACGGCAACGATCTCATCAAGGCCCGTGCGCTCGGCGCCGACGCCGTGATGATCGGCCGGCCGTGGGCCTGGGCGCTGGCCGCGCGTGGCGAAGCCGGCGTGCGTGACATCCTTCGCATCCTCGACAACGAAACCAGAAACTCGCTTGGCCTGATGGGCCTACGCAGCCTGACCCAGCTGACGCGGAGCAGCCTGTTGGTGGCTGACGCCTCGGCGCCGTAGTCGCGCGAAGACCGTCTTTCCGGGCAGAGCGTGCAGCCGTATGCGTATATCCAACAAGCGTTCCGTTCCCCCCGTCGCGGAGCTTGGCCGACCTTGAATAGAACCGTCCCCCGACGAGCCGTGCGTAGCTGGTGGTTCGCCGCAGCCAGCGTGGCACTGACTGCGTGCAGCGCCTTTTCCCAGCTCGTCAAGGTGGTCGGCCAGGGCGACAGCCGAACCCTGCGTGCTCGCGCTTCGGACGCCGCATCCGACTCCACGGCTCGCTCGACGCTGCTCATCTTGGCGGTCGATGGCATCGGAAGAGACCTCCTCTATTCGATGCTGAGCGATGGACAGCTGCCCGAGCTCGCCGCTCTGCTTGGCAAGACCGACGCAGGGTTCACGCACGCGTACTTTGCACCCGAAGTCTTGACCACCGTCCCTTCCACCACGGGCGTAGCATGGGCCAGCATGTTCACCGCAGTCGCACCTGCGGAGCACGGTTTTTCCGGCAACGAGTTCTTCGTCCGTGAAAAGAGGCAGTTCGCTGCGCCGATCCCGGTCAGCGTGCACGCAACAGACAAAGCGCTCAAGGTGTTCACGGAAGGCTACGCGCACCAGTTCCTGTGCGTGCCCACGATCTACGAGACTATGCGGGAGCAAGATCCGAACATCGACATCTGGGTGTCGATGAGCCAGTTCTACAACGGCGCAGATCGGCTACTGATGACTCGACGCGGTGTGCTCGGCTCGGCCCTCGAAGCCTTTCTCTCGGGGCACACGGACAAGAATCTACCGCGTGGCGTCTGGGCCGATCTCGACACCGAAAACGTGCAGGTGGTCGTGGAGCAGCTCGGCGAACATCCCGTGCCTGACGTGCTGACGCTCTACCTGTTCGGCACGGACAACTGGGCGCACATCTCGGCGCAAGCGCCGGACGTCTCGCGACGCAGCTACCTCCGAGAGATCATCGATCCCGCGCTGGGCACGCTGCGCAAACGTTTGCTCGAGAAGCATGCGCTCGAGGATCGCTACGTGGTGCTGGTGAGTGACCACGGTCACACGGAAGTTCTCAAGGACGACGCGCACGCCTTGTCGACGAGCAACGACAACGACCCGCCCGCCGTCCTAAAGAAGGCCGGCTATCGCGTGCGGCCGTTCGAAGGCGAGGTGAACGCTGCCGATCCGTATCAGAGCGTGCTGGCTTACCAGGGCGCCATCGCGTACCTGTATTTGGCGGATCGTTCCACCTGCGCGGATGGCGCTACCGCGTGTGACTGGACGCGGCCACCCCGCTACGAGGCAGATGTGCTGCCGGCGGCGGACGCCTTCTTCCGCAACAACCTCGACGGCGCGCTCGCTGCCGGCATGAAGGGAACACTGGACATGGTGTTGACCCGCAAGCCCGTGCCCGTGGCCGAAGACGATCTCCCCTTCGAGGTCTATGTCGGCGACGGCAAGACCGAGCCGCTGGAAGCGTACCTCGAAGCTCACCCGCATCCGACCTACATCGCGTTTGCCTCGCGCTTGCACGAGCTCGCCGTGGGGCCGCACGGCGAGCGGGCGGGCGACGTGCTGCTGCTGGCACACAACGGTGATCGCGAACGTCCCGAAGACCGCTACTACTTCGCCACGCCCTATCATTCGTGGCACGGCAGTCCTTCGAGGGAGGACTCCCGCATCCCGCTGATCGTGGCTCATCCCAAGAAAAGCACGGCCCAACTCAAGGCGCTGGTGAGCGCGCAGCTGGGCGCACAGCCGCGCGCACAAGACGTCGGGCGTCTGCTCTTGGGTCTTCGCTCGCGTAGCACGTCGTCCAAACCGAAGACAGCACGGCCCCGCTAGTGTCACGCGGCTGGCGTTTCGGCGGCGCGGGCGTATGAGTACCCCGGTGATTCGAACCTCCAAGGCGGCGCATTGGGTTGCGGTCGCCAGCGTGGCTTCGCTGCTCAGCTGCGGTTGGCTCAAGCCACCGCTCACTCGTCCGCCGGCCAATGCCGCGGACACGCCCAAGTCCGACGTGCTGCGCAGCGCGGCGCCTGTGAAAGCCGAGCCGCTCGACGCGGCGCAGGCACGCGAGCTCTGGGCCGGCGCGCAACGTGTATTCGAGCTGCGCTGCGTGGTCTGTCATGGTTGCTATGATGCGCCGTGCCAGCTGAAGCTCGACACGTACGAAGGCGTGACGCGCGGCGCCACCACGCAAAAGGTGTACGACCCAGCGCGCCTTTTCGCGGCCGAGCCCACGCAGCTGTTCGTGGACGCGCACGGCGTCGAGGCCTGGCGAGACAAAGGCTTCCACACGGTCTTGCCCGAAGGCGCGCATCAAGACGCGCGCGCCAGCGTGCTGGTGCGCATGCTCGAGCTGAAGCGTGCACATCCGCTGTCGCCTGACGCCGACGTCGCCAAGCAGTTCACCCTCGATCTCGACCGCAAGGAAACCTGCACGGATGACGAGCACTTCGCCGCCTACGCCAGCGACCACCCGCTGTGGGGGATGCCGTACGCGTTGCCCGGACTCGACGTAGAGCAACACGAAGCGGTGCTGCGCTGGGCGCGAGCGGGTGCTCCGGGTGCAGACGACATGCTCGCGGTGCCTTCCAAAGTGAACGAGGCGATCGCTCATTGGGAAGGCTTTCTCAACGAGACCTCCGACAAACATCGACTCGCTGCGCGCTACATCTACGAGCACTTGTTTCTCGCGAGTCTCTACTTCGAGGGTCTAGACGAACAGACTTTCTTCCGCTTGGTCCGCTCGAGGACGCCGTCGGACCAGCCTGTCGACGAAATCGTGACGCGCCGACCTTTCGACGATCCAAAAGCCGTGCACTTTTACTATCGGTTCGTCCGGCGTTACGGCCGACCGCTCGTCAAGACGCACATGCCGTACGCGCTCAACGATCGACGCTTGGCCCGGTATCGCGAGCTCTTCATCGATCCCGACTACGAGATCGCTGAGCTGCCTTCCTACGACCCAGAGGTCTCGGCGAACCCGTTCAAAGCGTTTCAAGCGCTGCCCGTGCAAGCTCGCTACGAGTTCATGTTGGACGAAGCCGAATTCACCATAATGGGTTTCATCAAGGGCCCAGTGTGTCGCGGCCAAGTCGCGCTCGATGTGATCCAGGAACGGTTCTGGGTGACCTTCATCGATCCCAACGCCCCTTGGCTCGAGACCGAAGCGAAGTTCTTGGCCGAGCACCAAGACGCTCTGGATCTTCCGGCCGAAGCGGGCAGCACCGCGTTGCCGACGCGCTGGTTCGGTTTTGCCAAGAAACACGCGAGGTACGTCAAGAGGAAGAGCGGTTTTCTGAGCCAGGCGACGAAGCGCGGTCGGAGCCTCACGCTCGCCACGGTCTGGGATGGCGGTGGCCACAACGAAAATGCCGCGCTCACGGTGTTTCGTCACTTCGATAGCGCTACGGTCGTCAAGGGCCTCGTCGGCGGCCCGCCCAAGACCGCCTGGGTGGTTGGCTACCCGCTGCTCGAGCAGATCCACTATCTGCTGGTGGCGGGCTTCGATGTATTCGGCAACGTCGGACATCAGCTGACCACGCGCTTGTACATGGACTTTTTGCGCATGGAAGGCGAGTACAACTTCTTGGTGCTGTTGCCGCCTGCACGCAGGCGGCCGCTCGTCGAGGCCTGGTATCGAGGCGCGAGTCCCGGCGTCAAAGACCAGGTGTACGGTGAGATCGCGAGCTTCAACGGCACCCCGAAGATCGCCTATCGCACGCGACGCCCGGAGCTGGAGCTGTTCAGCAAGCTCGAGGCCCGGCTAGCCCCGCTGCGATCCAAACGCTACGCGCTCGACACGATCGAAGACGCGCCGCTGCGAGCCGCGCTCGAGCGCTTGTCGAAGGTGCGTGGCCTGGTCGCCTCGAGGATGCCCGAGCTCGCCTTCGTCACGATCGAGCGCACCACGCCGCAACCCGATGTTCACTTCACGATCATGCGCGACAGCGCTCACAGCAACGTGGCTCAGTTGTTCGGCGAGCAGGACCGAAGAGTAAAGACCGAGGACGCCCTGACCGTTGTCCCTGGTTTCTTGGGCGCCTACCCAAACGCCCTGTTCCTGGTTCAGGAAAAGGACCTGGAGCTCTTCGTGAGGGCCATCGAGCTGCTCGGCGCCGACGCGAGCTATGCCGCCATGCGCAAGGTGTTCGGCGTGCTGCGAACCAGCGAGCGTTTCTGGAGCTACAGCGATCGCATCCACGCAGCCTATCGCGAGGCAGAGCCGCTGACTGCAGGCTTGTTCGACTACAACCGCCTCGACGCCAACTGAGTCGCGTGAACGCGCACCAGGACACGACCTCCTTGCGAAGGTGTGTCCTGGCGCGCGGGTCGAGCGCGGCTGTTCAGTGGTTTCCGGCCTGACGGGCCTTGCCCTTGAGGTCCTTGGCCTTGCCTTCGAGCTCCAGCCGTTCGTTGCCGATCAGCTCGCCCACGAAATGCTTCGCTTTGCCGGCGACCTGCTCCACGGCCCCTTTGGCGCGTTCGCCGGCCTTGGCAACCTCCTGCTTGGCCTCGCCTTTCAGCGCCGTGCCCTTGCCTTCGGCTTCCATCTGCTTGTTGCCAAGCACTTTGCCGACGGCGCCCTTGATCTTGCCGCCGACTTCTTCTGCTTTGCCCTCGGTCCGCTTACCTAGATTGCTCATGATGCAGTCCTTTCCATCGTGTCATCGGAGGTTGCGCCACGGTTGCTTGCCGTCGCGCGTGAGGCCACGCGCCCACCAGGGCGCATGATTAGTTCTGGTGTCTCGTCACGCGCTGGATCGCTCTCAGCAAGAGCAGCAGCACCACGGCGCCGACGAACGCGACGAAGATCACGGCTGGCAGGCCGCGCAGGCCGGGACCCGTGCCGAACGCACGGAAGATGAAACCGCCGATGAACGCGCCAACGATACCGATGACGATGTCACCGACCACACCGTAGCCGCCGCCCACCACCGCGGAGGCGAGCCAACCGGCGATCAGCCCGACGAACACCCAGAGCAAGATGGTTTCTATTCCCATGACATGATCTCCCTCGGTCGCGAAATCGTGAGCCCTGGGCTCGCGATGTGCGCCAACAGCAAGAACCCCGTGCAGCGGTTGTGCACGAGTCGTCTTGCACACTGCGTGCCAGCCGGAAGTCCACGCGTTCTGCGGTGAGCAGCGCTGGGGTCGCTCACAAAAACGCCCCAGTGCCGGTGCGTGTGGGGCGCAGTTGCACTGACGCGAGATCGCTGCTCGGTCGCGCTGGTCGAGCTACGTGAGGAGCGTCTCCGCTTGATGGATCACGCGTTGCCGGAGGCCGCCGTCTGGCGCAGCGCCCTCTTCGGCAAGCGCACGAGGAAGACACAGCCGCCTTGCGGATTGTCTTCGACCCAGATTCTTCCGCGATGCATCGAGACGAGGCGCTGGGCGATCGCAAGCCCCAACCCAGTGCCCTTCACGCCTTGCTTTCCGATGCGTTCGAAACGGTGGAACACGCGCTCCTTGTTCTCATCCGAGATCCCTCCGCCTTGATCTGTGACCGAGACCAACCACGACTCGTCCTCTTCTCGGAGGCGCAGCTCGATCTTTCCGTGGGCGGGACCGTACTTGATGGCGTTTGAGAGGAGATTGGCGAAGACCTCTTTGACGACGGGGCTCAGCTCTGCTGCGGCTGCCTGGGGAACCGCGAGCTCGACGGACACGTCTTTCTCTTGCAGCTGAGAATCGAAGTCCTGAAGCACGTCACTAAGCATGGTCGCAAGATCCAGCTTCTCGATCTCCATGTCGTCAGTAGCGGCGAGCCTGGCGAGCTTCGCCGCATTCTCGGTCATCTCGGTCAGGTTGGAGACGCTTCTCTTGATGCTGTTCAGGATCTCCGCGTACTCGGTATCGACCGCTCGCCTCGCCATCAACTCCGTCGCAACTTTGATGGCCGTCACGGGATTCAGGATGTCGTGCCGCAGAATGTCCGTGAAAATATCTTTCAGCTTGTTGGCCTCGGCGAGCTCGTCAGCGTATCGCGCCAGCTCCAGTTCCGCTCGCTTGCGCTCGGTGATGTCCATCACCATGAACGTTGCCTCGGCTTTGGGGTCGTCGTGGTGCATGGCCGCCATCGTCAAGAGCACGTCGATGATGCGCCCATCCTTCCGGCGAAACCTGGCCTCGGCGAGCTGACCGAGCTTCTCTCCTGAGTCGAGATAGAATCGGTTGCCGGTCTGGTAGTAGTCTTCCTCGGAAAGGTAGAACGCGCGCGTGGACATGCCGAGGACCTCGTCCCTCGAGTAGCCAACGGTTTCGCAAAAACGATCGTTCGCAACGGTGATGACGCGGTCGGTTAGGACCGCGATTCCCACCGGTGCGCCAACGAAGATCCTTTCGAGCTTTTCCTCGCGCATCCGGACCGCATTCTCCAGTTGCTTGCGCGCAGTGATGTCGCGGGACGCAGCAAACAGCAGCGACTGACCGTCGATTTCGACGCCGGCGGCGCTGACTTCGACGTCGATGATTCGCCCGTCACTGCGTCGGTGTCTCGTCTCGAATACGGTTTGCTCTTTCAACAGGCCTGGCATGACCTGACCCGTGAGCTCTTCGGCAGACCACTTCACATCCCACTGGGCCACATTCAGTTTCAGCGCCTCGTCATGCGTGTAACCGAGCATACGACAGAATACTTCGTTGGCCTCGAGGACGTTTCCGTTGGCGTCGAGCACATGGATGCCGTCGTTCGCCGCCCGCAGCAGCGTTTCGTTTCTCAGCGCCTCGCGCTCCAGCTCCCGTTCCGCGTTTCTGTGTTCGGTGACGTCACGCGAGATGCCGAAAATGCCGACGACGGTACGATGGTCGTCGTCGAACACGGGCCATTTGCTGTTGCTGACCCAGCGACGATTGCCCTGCCTGTCGAGGTAAGGGTCGATCTTGTTCAGCAGCGGCTTGCCTTCGAGGAACACGGGCCGCTCCTCTGCTTCGTAGATTTGCGCAAGCTCGCCCGGAAAAATCTCGCGATCATGTTTTCCAAGCATGTCGCGCCAGCTCGCATAGCCGCAGAGTGCCGCCATGGCCTGGCTGCAGAAGCGAATGCGGCTGTCCTTGTCCTTGAAGTAGATGAAGTCCGAGGTGTTTTCGAGGAGCGTGACGAAATCGTGGTTCAGGACGCGCAGCTTTTCGGCTGCGGCCTTCTCGGCGGTGATGTC
>DASVHQ010000295.1:0-1780 GCA_036382515.1 Polyangiales bacterium
TGCTTGCCACACATCGGGGTGACTCGCCCACGCCTTCTATGTCTCACCCGCTGCTTGCTAGGATCGTGCGTCCTTCGAACATGCGCGACCTTCGACAAATACGCTCGCTTCTCGTCGAGAGCCTGAGGGACGAGGGCAAGCTTGCGCTCGTCAGCGCACGACTGATCTTGCGGACCGGCGTGAGCATCACGGAACCGCGGCCAGAGCACGTCCAGTCGCCGGCGGCGATCGCGAAGGTCAAGCTGGCACTTACGGAGATGGGATTCGATCTCGACGCGCTCAGCAAGCACTCGAAGGGGAAGGAATGACGTATGGCCAGTGATATCGCCAGCGCCTACACACGTCTGCTCGAGGTCAATGCGGCGGCCGGCGAGCTCATCGCTCAGCTTTCGGATGTAGAGCCCGTGGCCATCAGCTTCTTCGCTTCTCACCATCACGATGGTGCAGCGCTGAGCGCACGCCTCCGGCAGGTATTCCCTCGCGCAGCCGTGATCGGTTGCACGACGGCTGGTGAGCTCACGCAAGAGGCTTGGTTGTCGGGATCCGTCTCGGCGCTCGCGCTGGGTCGCGGCAAAGTCCGCGCGGCAGCCGCCGCGCTCGCCCGCTTCGATCAGGGAGTCGCTGCGGGCATCGCGAGCGCTGGTGAGCAACTCTCGACGGCCATGGCGCTGGAGCTTCGCCAGGCCGATCCCTGTCGGTATGTCGGTGTCGTGCTGGTCGAGGGCCTGCGCATGCACGAGGAAGCCGCCAACGACGCGCTCGGTAACCTTGCGCCCACGGTGTCGTTCGTGGGCGGCTCTGCTGGCGACGACGGCGAGTTCAAGCGCACCCGCGTGTTCTGTAACGGGGAAGAGAGCGACAACGGCGCCGCGCTGCTACTGCTCGATGCTGCCGTGCCCTTCGTGGTCACCAAGACTTGTAGCTTCGAGCCTGCGAGCGCCGACTTCCCCGTCACGCGCGTCGATGTCGAAAAGCGCATCGTCTACGAGATCGACGGGCGTCCCGTGCTCGAGGTGTACGCAGAGCTAGTGGGCGTCGCGAAGTCGGCGCTCGATGACCGAGTGTTCATGGCGCACCCCTTCGGTTTGATGATCGATGGCAAGCCCTGGATCCGCAGCCCCCAACGCGTGCTGCCGGACGGCGGGCTGAAGTTCTACTGCCAGATTCTCGAAGGCATGCGCGTGCACGTGATGCGCAGCATCGGGCTGGTCGCAGACACGCGGCGCGAGCTTTCGCAAGTGCGCGCGCGACTCGGGGGCAGCATGAGCGGTGGGCTGGCGTTCAACTGCATCCTGCGGCGCAAGGAGATCGACGCGATGCAGACCCAAGCTGCGTTCATCGAGAGCTTCGCAGGGCTGCAGATGGCCGGCTTCCACACCTACGGCGAAAGCTGGCTCGGCCACATCAACCAGACGTTCACTGGCTTGTGGTTTGCTTGAGCGAGCAGGCGTGCGCCGCGGACTCAGTGGAAGCAACCTCGAGGTTCCGCGGGATTCCGACCGCGCACCGCTCGATCGCGCGCATGCGTGCGGCCTGTCGTTTCAAGAACTTGTCGGACAAGCACCCCGCGCGCTTCGTGATCGTCGGGCCGCAGACCACATAAACCATCTTATGTGGCGCGCCACATAGTATGGTGGAAATCTCCTTGTACGGATCTGGCGGGGGCCCCGGGAAGGTAACAACCCGGGGCTACCCTAGTGCGCCCAGCATGGGCGCTGGCATGGAGGTGAAAGTCCTCCGGAAAGTAGGTCGTCACGATCCAAGCGAAGGGCAAGGTGGA
>DASVHQ010000296.1:0-3575 GCA_036382515.1 Polyangiales bacterium
GTGACACCCGAAGGGGTGTGACACCCGAAGGGGTGTGATACCCGAAGGGGTACGGCTGCGCGAGCTGTGCACCACCCCGGAAGCCATCGCTCGTGGCATGGCGCACGCCGGTCTGGCCCCGCAGCCGCCGCCATCAGCAGCGCGACCGCAGCGAGCTCACCCTCGCAGCTGCGGCTAGCGTTGGACTGATCGCCCCACCACGCTCCCACGGCCGACACGCGCGGCCTGCAGCAGAGGTGTGAGGGAAGGGTTCCGGTGGGGACGCACCTGGACAGCCGCGCGGCAATCCGGATCTTGCGACGCCTGGTGCAGTGCCAGGCGGAGGTTCCCGGCGACGATGCGGACACGCCGCGGTGGCGGGCGCTTGACATCATGAGGGCGAAATTCGACGCTTGCCCGTCCTAGGCGCATTGGCGTTCTAGCGGTGCTGCGTGCCGAAAGAAAACGTCGACGCCTCCAGCTTCACCGCTGCACTTGGGTTGTGCACCACGTGGCATAGTTCGTCCATCGCACTGGACACCCAGGGCGGCAAGAATGGGAAGAACAGAACGGCAGAGATGCCGCGCCCAATCGCGCCCCTTTCCAGCACTGCGCGAACGACGTCCGGCCTGCCACCGAGCTGGATATCGCCGTGGGGAAGTTTGTGGCCGTTGATCGCGACCACGTAGGGATCGTCTGGCGCGATCCGTCCGGCGTTGACCCTCCTGGCGCGCTGTCGATCTTTGTCTGTCAGCCAGCGCGCGTACCGCTCGATGCGTCCCTCCGGCGCGATCTCGAGGTGCGTAACCTCACTGGTCAGCTCCGTCGCGTCCAGCGGCGTAATTTCGCTCTCGGGTAGGCGATTCAGCTGAGCCAACCAGGCGAGTGCACGGTGAGGATCAAGAGGTGGCGAGCGCATGGTGTGCTCGGTGGGCGTTCGCACAGCGTCGCCGAAATTTCCGAGCACAGCCTCAACCCAAACCACCCGATCACCGATGGTGCACATGATGTCGGGCAGCCCTCGCGCGGCGGGGCGGGCGAGGTTGAGCCCATGATCAAGCAGAAAGCACGCTAGGTACATTTCCCAAACGCGCTCAAGTGGACAGAGCCGGGATTGGTTCAGGAAGTCTGCGGGCTTGTCCCCGCAGAGGCTCTGAAACCGCACCCACATGTCTTCAATGTACTCTCGCGCATGTCCGCGGAGATACTCGTAGTCTGGGCCGTGCGTGCGGTCATCGAAGAAAGGCAGAACGCTCATGCTGTCACTCCCCCCGGGACTGCAAGCCGCGTAGTAGTCGACGGTGTAGTGGTTGCCCACGATCGGGGCTTTGGGTTCAGTGTTTGTGTTTGCACGGAAAGGCGGCTGTAAGCGCGGAGCGCACCTCAATGAGACGCGATTTGTGTAGGCGCTCAGGGTGGTCCTGTAGCCATTTAATCACCACTCGTTCGAGCTGGCCGGTCTCTACTCCATCGGGGAGGCAGACGCCCGAACTTGTCGCGTTGAGCGCAACTGACATTCCCTCGATCATCCCCAGGCAGTGCCCTTTCCAAAAAGCCTCGACACCGTCGGCGGGATGCTCCGCGCCACAATCGGTGAGGAGGCTACCGGCCGTCTTGTGCGTATCGTCGGCGGCGGCGAGCGAGGGAGCGGCAGTCAGGACGCACACCGCAGCGAGTAGTACTGCTGGAAATCTTGGAGGCATGCTCCGATCAAACCGTGAAGGGACGGAGGCATCAACCCGCATCGGAGAGTGCAGACCCGCTGCCCTCGCCCGTCACGCTCGCTGTTGGGCGGGTTCCGCGCAAACGCGGTCGCCGGTGCGCGTATTGCGCCGCTGGTCGCGCCGCGGACGCGGTCGTTCAGTAGTCGAGCTTAGTCAGTAGCCCACCCTTCTTGCCGCGTGTCGGGCTGCGCTTGCGCGTTCGAGCGTCTCGAAGCGGTCCCTCGGGTTTGCTGGCCACGGCCGGAGCGGCCGCCGCGCCCGCACCGCGAGAAGTAGAGCACGTGCTGGCGCTCATCCTCGAGCTGTATCGTGTCGAACATCGCGCGATCGACGCGGCCGTCGTCGGCACCGAGCAACACGGCCAGATGCGTCGCGAGCAAGCACGTCCAGTGATGGCCAAGCTGCTGAGGACACTACGTGCGCAGCGCGGGCTGCATCTGCCAAAGAGTCCTTTCGGCATGGCGGTCTCACACGCGCTTCGCAACTGGCGCGCGCTTACGCTCTATCTTCGGCATCCCGAAGTGCCCATAGACAACAACGCCTCCGAGAGAGCGCTCAGAGTCGTGACCCTCGGACGGAAGAACTTTCTCTTCGTCGGCTATCTCGAATCCGGCGAGAACCTTGCAATTGGGGGTAGTACACGGCGTCGAAGCGCTGCCTAGTCGTCTTGAAGCTCACGGTCCAGGCAGGAGTTCCAAGAACAGCATGTGGGGTTGCGCCATGAAGCGACAGGACAAGCGTGGCCAACCCGGGGATTGATGCGGCCACGCCGATACCAACGGGTGCCCCTTGAGGCCACCTGCTACTTCGCTGTCAGAAACAGCGCGGTCTTCGTCAAACCCAATCCGCAGCTGAGCGGTCTCGCGAAGGTGTTTCACATATGGCAGCGCTCGCAGTGCGGCGACGACAGTACCTTCATCGATCCGTGGCTGCCCAACGACTATAACTGCCAGATGTGCGCACCCGAGCGCGGCAGCTTCCAGGCGATGTCAATCAACGGCAGCCGCTCGATGACGTTCGTGACCAACCGCTTCGGTGACACGTTCACCCGCATGTACCGACCACATCGAGCTAGCGGCCGGCACCTCCCATCGGACGCTCGTGCGAACGACGCGATAGCTTCGGATCACTCGAGTGCAGCGAGGAGCTGGTCGAAGTAGGGGGGCAGGCTGTCCCAAGGATTCGGAAGGTCATCAGTGGTCAAGTAGATGTACTGGACGGCCTGTCGCGCATTCAAGACGAAGCTCGCGTCCATCGCGGGAACGGCGTACGGAATGATCCCGAAGTTCTGCCGCCTGTAACCGGCATGCCAGCCGCCCAGGGCGCTGCTGACGGGGAGCCCGGCGCTCTCGTAGATCAGAATGGTGTCCACCGTTCCCACGTAGGCAGGAGCGACATCCGTGCCCGGATTTCCCACCGTCGACAGGAACCCCTTGGACTTCGCGTACTGAGTGAGGCCCGAGTAGAACGGCTCGCCCCCAGGAGCCGATTGCATCTCATCGAAGAAGATCCCGGTCACGCCGGGATACCAATTCGCGTAATCGTCGATCTGGCCGTGCAGCGCGGCCAGTGGGTTCGCCCCGTAGCCTGTCGCAACGTAGCCAAGCACCACGATCCCGGCGCTGCTCAGCCGCGCGATCCCCGACACATACGACGCATCGACGTTCGAACCGGGGCCGCTGTTCGGGTTGATGATGGCGCGAACATCGACAGCTGGGTGCGCCCGCTTGGATGTGATGATGGTGTCCCAGGTTGCGTCCTGAGGGGTGGTGTACAGAGGGACGATGACCCCCGAGGCGTTGCTCATTCCGCCCACACCGGCGACACCAGTGCCTCCGCCAGTCCCAGCACGCCCGGAGCCGCCCGCGTTGC
>DASVHQ010000297.1:0-2619 GCA_036382515.1 Polyangiales bacterium
TCCACGTGTTCGGGAGCCGGCGTCCGAGAAGCGCCAAGGCACGAAATCGCGGGGTGTGGGGCAGCGACGGGGCAGCGGGCGCTATGGGGATTTGACCGCGGCGTGAGGCTCGAGAAGTTTGGATCGAAGCGATCGACCCGGCCGCGTGGCGTCAAAGGATGGGCGCACGTGCAGGAGTGAACAAGCGTTTCGTACGTTGCGCGACCGGATTGGCGGTGCGACGTCGGTGCAATCTGGCGAACCGATACGAGCGTGGGCACTGCCGGCTGAGAGCCAGCAAGAATGATGGTCGTCGCTGCGGTGTTGGATCTGTGGCGACGGTATCATGAAGTATCGATCCTGATCGCTGCCGGATTAGGCGTGGGGCGGTGCTTCGGCTGACAGCCACGCTCGAAGGTCTCGATGATGATCATGCGGCCACTGCAGCAGGGACACGGACGCGGCAGCACGCGCGGTTCTTCAACCGCAGTGGCATCGGACGTGTCGGGCTGTTCGGATCGTGCCGGCACGGCGAGCAACTCACGCGCGCGTGCGATGTTGGCGGCGCGGTTGCTGTTGGCAAGCAGTCCGTAGTGGCGGATGCGGTAGAAGCGCTTGGGCAGGACGTGGACGAGGAAGCGCCGGATGAACTCGTGGGTTGGCAGCGTCATGGTCGTGTACCGACCTGGTCCCTCGATCCGGTAATCCTTCCACTTGAACGTGACGCCGTTATCGTCGGCTGAGATCAGCCGGCGATTTGAGATGGCGACGCGGTGGGTGTAGCGCGACAGGTAGGCGAGCACGGCCTGCGGGCCGCCGAATGGCTTCTTGGCATAGACCACCCACTCGGCCTTGCGCAGCGGTGTGAGGAAGGCGGTGAATTCTCCGGCGTCGGCGAGGCCGCTGCGGTCACCGAAGAACTTCAGGCATCCAGCTTGGTGGGCTGCGAGGAGCTTGCCCAGGAACAACCGCCGGAACAGGCGTGAGAGAACCCGCACTGGCAGAAAGAACCCCGGGCGGCACGACACCCAGCGCTTGCCGTCGAGCGAGATGCCACCGCCCGGCACGATCATGTGCACGTGCGGATGATGGGTGAGCGCCGAGCCCCAGGTGTGGAGCACGGCGGTGATGCCGATCCTGGCGCCGAGATGCTTGGGGTCGTCGGCGATCGTGAGCGTGGCCTCGGCCGCCGCCTTGAACAACAGATCGTAGATCACGGCCTTGTTCTGGTAGGCGATATCGGCGATCGGACCAGGCAGCGTGAACACGAGGTGGAAGTAGCCGACGGGCAGCAGCTCGGCCTCGCGCTCGGCGAGCCAATCCCGTGCGGCCGCCCCTTGGCACTTCGGGCAATGCCGGTTGCGACAGCTGTTGTAGGCAATGACCGTGTGCGCGCAGTCCTCGCAGCGCGCGACATGGCCGCCGAGCGCCACCGTGCGGCAGCGCTCGATCGCACTCATGACCTTCATCTGGTCGAGGCTGACGTGCCCGGCATTGGCCAGACGCCACGCCGCCCCGTGGTCGCGGAAGATATCCGCGACCTCCAGCGCAGGACGGGACATGGCCGCGGGCCGTTACGCCGGCGGCTGGTCTTTCCTGCTCGTCTTGGGCTTCTTGCGAGGCTGCGACAGCAGGTCGAGCGGGCTCACGATGGCAGCGATCATGCCGGTGGCAACGCGCGTGTAGCGCGCCGTTGTATCGAGCTTGTCGTGCCCCAGCAGCGCCTGGATGATGCGGATATCAGTGCCGCGCTCGAGCAGGTGGGTCGCGAAGCTGTGGCGCAGCGCGTGCAGCGTCACGCTCTTCTTGATCCCGGCCGCGTCGGCCGCCTCATGGAACAGACGGCTCAGCTGGCGGGTGGTCATCGGCTTGCCGGGCTTGCGGCCAGGAAACAGCCAACGTTCCTCTACGGGCGATCTGGCATCGTAAGCCGGTGGGCGCGCCTTCCACCATTGGCGCAACAGATCGAGCGTCTCGGGCGACAGCATGACATGGCGATCCTTGCGGCCCTTGGACTGCTCGATGCGAATGATCTTCTGCGCCTTGTCGATATGCTTGACCTTCAGCCGGACCACTTCGCCCGCGCGCAGGCCGCAGCCATAGCCGAGACTAAGCAGCACGCGGACCTTGAAGCTGCTTGCGACTGCCAGCAGACGCCGCGTCTCGTCCGGGCTCATCACCAGCGGAATCTTCTGGGGCTCACGGATGTGATAGATCTCGCCCGCAAGGTCCAGCCGCCGCAGCGTCACGCGAAACAAGAACCGCAGTCCGGTCATGATACGGTTGCGGTTGCAGATGCTCGCGCTTGTCTCGGAAAGGTGCAGCTGAAACCGGCGGATATCCTCGGCTGTCGCCGTGTCGAGCGACCGCTTCAGAAATGAAGCAAACCGCTTACAACTGCGGATGTGGCCCGTCTGCGTTCCGGCACAGAGCTTGCGCGCGTTCATGTCCTCGATCATGCGCTGGCGCAACGGGGTGATGTGTTCCGTGCTCATAGGCAACTCCTGTCTTGGATGAGGTTGACGACACCTCGATCCTCAAGACAGGACACGCCGCCCGCTACCCACGATCTCCACCCCGGTTACCGTGCTCGAAGACAGGCCGCCCGCCTCAGCGGGCTATCGCGCAGCGATTTAGTGC
>DASVHQ010000298.1:0-2229 GCA_036382515.1 Polyangiales bacterium
CCCCGCCCGCCGCGCCGGTTGCACCTGCGCCCGCCGCGCCGGTTGCACCTGCGCCCGCCGCGCCGGTTGCACCTGCGCCCGCCGCGCCTGCGCCAACCGCACCGGCCGCGCCGGCCGCAGCTGCTCAACCGGCAGCCGCACCTGCAGCTACCGCGCCCACGCCCTCGGCGGCAACACCCGTAGCCGCGCCGGTGCCGCAAACGGCGGAACCGAGTCCGAGCGCGCTGAACGTGTTGCCGCCAACAGCGGCCCCCACGCCTGACGCAGCTAACGGCGGCGAGAACGCGGGCCCTGCCACCATGACGGAGCGCTCGATTGTCGAGACCGTTCCAGCGCGTCCAGCTCGTGCCGGCTTCTCACTGCGTATCGGTGGCGGCATCGGCTACGGCAGCGCGCACGGCGACCTCGGCGCGGGCCACATGGCGCTGGGCGGACTGAACGGCGCCATCAGCCTCGACTTCGGGGCTGCGACCAGCCGGCGGCTGGTCGTCTACGGGCGGGTCGGCGGTTTCGCCTTCAACCGTGCATCCGCAAGCGACTCGACCAACTCCGGCAGCGCGTACTTCGGCCTGCTCGGGCCCGGCGCTCGTTACTACTTCACGCCCGACGACTGGTACGCGAACGGCACCGCAGCCCTGGCGGTCGTGACCGCCAGCGACTCGCGCAGTCACGGGCAAGACGTCAAAGCTGGGCTCGGTGTCGAGCTCGAGGTCGGCAAGGACTGGTGGTCAGGGCAGGAAGGCTCCCCCTGGGGAGTCGGCCTCGGGGCACGCTTCTCCTACGTCAGCTGCGCGCTCACCGGCTCGGCGAAAGATGCCTGGGAGGGCGCCGCGCTGAGCCTCGTGCTCTCCGTCTCGTACAACTGAGACGCGGCGCCAGCATGCCCATGGGGCCCCATCCGTGTACAGTGGCTCGGGGAGGGTTCCCCACGCTCGCGGACAGTGCCACTCGCCCACGTATGCGTTGAGCGAGCAAACAACCTATGAAGAAGAAGCGAAAGGGGTCATGCAGCGCGTGGGTCGCTGGCGACCGAAGATCGAGCCTCGAGGTCCTGCTCGCGCGGCCTCTCGATGAGCGCGACGCCGGCAAGCAGCCCGGGCCTGCGCCGTCGCGCACGACACGCACCCAGGCCGCTTGACTTGCACAGACGGGTACGAGCGCAGCTTCGGACTGGGGCGACCAGTTGTACCACCAGTGAACCGCCGGGCGCAGCGCGGACAGATCTGCGGCCGAGTCGTGTCCGTAGGCTACGTCGCGCTTGCAACGTGGCGTTGTACCCGCAGCGCTGCCGGCGTCGTGGGCGCGTGCGGCTGCGTCGAGGGCGGCCTGCGATGCACGGCCCGCGTCGCGGGTTGCGCCGCCATTAGCAGCAGCCGGAGCGCGACCCACGCCCGAATTCGCCGCGGCGTCGGTGGCTTGGCCGAACGCAGAGTTTGCGGCGTCACGCGCGGACGCGCCCAAACCCACAGCCGCATCCACGACCCCGACCGCGTGTCGCACTCCGCTGCAGCCAAGCAGCGCGCCGAGCGCGACCGACAACGTGGCGGCCAGCGCGCGCTCGGGTCGACCCCACGCTGCCTCGGTTCTGTGCGCGCTTCGCCATGCGTGCGAGCGCACCTCAGAGCGCGTTCGTTGGCTGCGACAGGCTGCGGTTGGCGGCCCTTCCATGCTATGAACGTGCCCGTGCTCGAGACTTCCGCCAGCGCGTGCGCCACCTGTTATGGACAGGGCGTGATAACCACCGAGCAAGGCCCGTTGCCATGCACCGATTGTGCGGGGGCTGGCGTGCTGCCGTCGCCCGTGGTGCTGACCGAGCGGCGGTTGCGTGAGCTGGAACGGATCTACGCCGCCGTCGGCGGCGAGACGCAGCAGGATGTGCTGTGGCTCGTCGGCGAGGTGCGACGCACCCACCATGCGCTGGTGCAGATCCTGGCCGCCAGCCACGACGGCAGCGAAGCCGACGACCCGATCGCGCGCAAGATCAAGTACCTCGCCAACGACGTGCTCGGCGTGTATCCCGCGAAACCCACCTGAACGCGCACCGGCAACGCCATGGCGGTCGGGCGGTCGGGCGCTCGGGCAGGCCGTGCGAGGTACAACGAAAGGTTGCAGCATGGCGAACACCCGCATCGAGCTTTGCAACGTGGCCGGGCGCGCCAGCCTGCTGGTCGACGGTCGCGTCGTGTCGGACCGTGCCTGGTGAGTGACGAGAGCCTCGACCCGCAGCAG
>DASVHQ010000299.1:0-6939 GCA_036382515.1 Polyangiales bacterium
ATGGCTCCGAGGCCCGCTACTACCAGCTCGCTGAGAACGAGTGGGACCCGGCGCGCGGCTGTGGGATCGCCAAGGTGGTCTACAAGTTCGGGCGCGCCGAGCAGGTCGACGGCGAGAGGCTGCGGCGTTTGGCGGGCAGCACCTTCGGGTCTTGGGCGACGAGGTCACCGCGGTTGAGCGCCGCCAACGCTACGTTGTATGTCACAACCCATCCGAAGAGGAGCGCCAGCGCAAGCATCGCGACAAGCTCGTGGCCGAGCTCGAAGTCGAGCTGGACTCGCTGCAGCAACGCAAGGGCAAGGGGCATTCCAAGCGCGCTTGCGAGCTGCGCGTGAGCGCGCGCTACGGCAAGTACCTGCGCGAGACCGCGACCGGAAAGCTGTTGCTTGATCGAGGCGCCATCGCCGACGCGCAGCGCTACGACGGCAAGTGGGTCATCACCTCCAACGACGACACGCTCAGCCCCGAGGACCTCGCACTGGGCTACAAGCAGCTGCTGCGCGTCGAGCAGTGTTGGCGACAGCTCAAGAGCGGGCTGCACATGGCCAGGATCGCGACCGCGCGGCCCACCGCTTGCGCCCGGTCGCAGCGCCGCGCCCACCGCGCACGATGTGCTGCCCATGCACCGCGCCCTGTGCCAAGATGCGTGCACGGCGACCCGGCTTCTGCCGCGAAGTTGAGCATTCCGCGTGTTGCCCCGACACTTTGGCCTAATGCTGTTTCCCTGCCGTAGTAATGGCTCGCCGCGCGAGGTGTTCGCATGACGATGGGCATCGTCATGTCCGGTGGCGGCGCCCGTGGCTCGTACGAGGTGGGCGTCCTCAACTACCTCTACAGCGACTTCGCCCGTCACTTCGGCCGCTCGCCGGTCTTCGACGTGATCTGCGGCACCAGCGTGGGCGCCATCAACGGCACCGCCCTCGCGGCCACCGCCAACGACCCCGAGCCCGGCATGCGCCTGCTCGCCAACGTCTGGCTGGAGCAATCCCTCACCGACATCATGCGCCTCGATCTGCGCCACCTGCCGCGCCTCTACCGCGTGTGGCTCGGCGGCGGCATGCCCGCCGGCATCTTCGACTCCCGCCCGCTTGCGCGTCTGATCAGCCAGCGCATCCCCTGGCGCCAGCTCGCCCGCAACCTGCGCGCCAATCGCGTCCGGGCCCTCACCGTCAGCGCCACCAACATTCGCAGCGGCCGCTCCACGCTCTACGTCGACCGCGCCAAGGGCGTCGAGCTGCCCCGCAGCAGCCTGCGCATCGTCGTCCAGCCCTCGCACATCCTGCCGCAGCACGTCCTGGCATCATCTGCGATGCCACTCGTCTTTCCGCCTGTTCGTATCGGAAATGATTACTACTGCGACGGCGGGATCCGCCTAAACACACCCACCGCGCCCGCAATTCAGCTCGGCGTCGACCGCATGTTCGTGATCGGCGTCACCACACCCCGGCGCGACACCAACGTCGTCCGCGGTCATACGCCTGGCGCCTCGTTTCTGCTCGGCAAAGCCGTCGACGCCCTGATGCTCGATCACATCGAGCACGACCTCGAGGAGCTCCGGCTCGTTAACGAGATCTTGGCCGACGCCATCGAGGCCGGCGGCCCGGGTTTCGGTGACAAGCTCAACGCGGTTGCGGCCTCGCACGGCCGGCCGCCCCGCCGCGAGATCAAGACCTTCGTGCTCCACCCGAGCATGGACATCGGCCTCTTGGCCTCGGATCACCTGCGTCACCACCGGCCGCGTCTCAGCCGTATCGTTGGTCATACAGCACTACGCATGCTCGACGTGGGCGAGGGCGCCGATGCCGATCTCGCCAGCTACATGCTCTTCGACGGCGACTTCGCGCGTATCCTGATTGATTTGGGCCACAAGGACGCTGCACGTCATCGGGACGAGATGGCGGAGTTCCTCTTTTCGGAGCAGACCCCACAGTGATATCGCACGTTTCGCACGCTTAACCACGTGTCGGCGACCAGCTGGGGACTTGCTGTGGATAGAGTTGTCAAACCCATTGTAACTACAGGCACAAATCGCTGGATCCCCCCGGTGGATAGGTATCAACTTTCTACGGATCACAGTGCCCCACACCAGAATACCAATAGCGCGCGAGCCCACTCGATTCCCATGGATCCCGCCGCCGCGTACCCGTAAAATATCCGCCCTGGCGGGGGCTCGGCGACCAGCCGCAGGGTGTTACGGCTGATCACGCGCGATGCCCGTTCAGGCTGCCCACCAGGCACGCACAACTCGAGGCTTCCATGACCGACTCCACCGCTGCGGACCGCGGAGTTTCACCTCTCGATCGCGCTCACGGCCTGCGCCTGGCCGGCAAGTCCGAGGACGCCTTGCGCTTGGCCGCCTCGATCGTCGCTGCTTCTACCGACGACGTCGGCGCCGCGTATTTGGTCGCTCGACTGCTGCTCGATCAGAATCGTGTGCAGCCCGCCGGCCAGGCTGCTGAGGCCCTCGTCGAGCGCTTCTGCCGCCGCGGTGATCTGCCCGCCGCTTGCCTCGCCGCGCACCTCGGCTTCGAGGCCGGCGGCTTCGCCGAAAACGCGCTGCAGCAGATCGCCCAGATATTCGCCAAAGGCTCCAAGCGCGTCTCCGACGTTTCACCGCGTCCGCCGCCGCTGCCGGTCGACGTGAAGGTCGCACCGTTCTTCGCCAAGCTCGCAGGCGCCGCGCTTGCGGACGCCGCAGAAAAAGCCCTGGCGCGCTTCCTCGAAACCAAGGACCGCGTGCCGGACAACGCAGCGTTGCCGCGGCTGCCGCTCTTCGGCGACCTCGACCCCGCGATGCTCGCTAAGCTGCTCGGCGCCTTCGAGCTGCGCGAGGCCAAGACCGGTGAGTACGTCGTGCGTCAGGGCGACGAAGGCCGCGAAGCCTTCGTGCTGGCGCGGGGTGTGCTCAACGTCGTGCGTGAACGCGCGGCCGGCGCCACCGTGCTCGCCGTGCTTGGCCCTGGTGCGATCTTCGGCGAGATGGCCCTGGTCAGCGACGCTCCGCGCGCCGCCTCGGTCGTGGCCGTCGAGCCCTGCCACATCTTCGTCGCCCAGCGTGCCCACCTCGAAGCGCTCGCCAAGAAGGACCCCACCATCGGTCGCGAGCTCGGCCGCTTCTGCCACGGCCGCATGGTCTCAAATTTGCTGCGCCACAGCGTGCTCTTGTCCGCGATCGAGCCTGGCAAACGCCAGGAGCTGGTCTCTCACTTCACCACGCGCACCTTCCAGCCCGGCGCGGTGCTCGTGCGCCAGGGCGAGGAAGCCGGCCGTTTATTCCTGATCGCGAGCGGCGGTGTCGACGTGCGCAGCACGGATGCCGAGGGCGAGGGCGTCGTGCTCGCGCAGCTGGGCCCCGGCGACGTCGTGGGCGAAATCTCCCTGGTTCTGCGCCGCCCTGCCACGGCCGACGTGATCGCCGCACACACCACCGTGGCCCTGGAGCTGACCCGCGACCAGTTTCAGGAGGCGATTCGCCAACATCCAACCCTCTTGAGTGAGCTTTACGACCTCGCCACCAAGCGCGAAGAGGAGACCCGTAGCGTCGTCGCTCAGGCGGCGCTGGATGTGTCGGATGTCGTGCTGCTTTGAGGCATTAAGCGAGCTATGATGGCACGCTGCGCATCTGGGCGGGACGGCGTCTGAACGACGCGCCAGCGCAGCGCAACCGATGTGGTTGGCAGAGGGGGACGGGGAAGCATGCTCGACGTAATTCACACGCCCGCAGAACGACAGCCCGAGCCTGCGCCGCGCACCACGCGCCATCGCTTCGCGTTTGGTGGCGTGGCGTTCGAGATCTTGGCCGACGAAGGCGTGCAGTGGGCGTTGCCCGCGGCGTACCAGCGCTACGTGCACGCGGTGTCCGAGGGGCCTGTGGTGGCGGATGTGTTTTGCTCGGTGGTGTTGGACCGCGTCGCGGTCGTGAGGACCAACCCCCCCAGCCACCGGCTGGAGCTCGACACGCAGGCGCATGGCATGCGCATGCACTCGGCTTACTTCCGTGCTGATCTTACGCGTGTCAGCTCGCAGCGCTACGCGGTGACTGCGCGCCTGTCGCAGCATCCGAAGGCCGTGGTCGCGCTCTTGTTGGCGCTCACCTCCGGCGTGGTGCAGCTGGCGAGCGGTGTGAGCACGCACGCCACGAAGATCGACCTCGAGGCCGGCCTGGCCGAGCCCACCGAGCTGGCGCTGCGCGAGTTCATCGCCGCGCACGAGCCGGGAGGGCACCACGCATGAAGTTCGAGCACGGCGTACCATGTACGGTGTGCGGGGCGGTACGTTCGGGACGGGGCGGTGGCGCATGGCGTCGTCCGCCGGCCGTGATCGTTGGTTTTGCGGAGGACATGGCATGACTTGTCATTGCGGGTTTTTGCGGTCTTCTCTCGGCAGCTTGCTCACTGTGTCGATGGCTCTGGGCCTCGGCGCCTGCGGCTCGAGCACCAACAGCGCGTCCATCGATCTCACCAAACCTGCGGACGCCGAGGTCATCACGCAGAAAGCTGACCTCGACCCGGCCACAGACGGTCTGCAGTACGACGTCAAAGCCACCTCGTTCGGCGTGTCGAGGGGCACCGTCGTCCTGCTCACCATCGAGGGTCAGACCGCCTCGCCGACCGGCATGGTGATGGATGGCGGCGCGATCGTCTTCGCCAACACCACGTTGCCGCCCGGCACCCACAAGATCTATGTCAGCACCGCCAACGGTTCGGTGCGTTCCAAGCAAGACCAGACCTACACGTACAAGGCGCTGGTCATCACCTCGCCCAAAGACGGTGCGGCGCTCACGTTCGACAAGGACAGCGACCCGACCAGCGCCGGCTTCCAGACCAACGTGACCGTGCAAGCGTTCGCAATCGATCCAAGCAACAACATCGCGTTGCAGGTCGATGGCGTCGCAGCCGGCGCACCCGCCAAGCCCGACGCCATGGGCAACGCCGTGTTTGCGAACATCACGCTCAGCGCGGGTACGCACAAGCTCAAGGCGGTTGCTGGCAATGTGTCCTCGGCTGAAGCAAGCGTGACGGTCACCGATACCTGCGCTTCGGTCACCTACATTCAGCCTGCGATGCCCGCGACGGCGGTCACGAGCATCACGCTCGGCGGCGCCGGCGCGTGCCCTGCCAGCGGCAAGAGCTTCACCACGACCGTGCAGATCTCGACCGACGCCGGTGATGGCCGCCCGGTCGACCTCAAGGTCAACGGGACCACTGTGGCCACCACCAAGATCAAGGGCTCGCTCGCCACCTTCGACAACGTCGCGCTCAGCCGGCGCACCTCCGCCAACACGCTTGCCGTGGTCGTGCAGGGCGCGCAGGCCGTCACCTGCAAGGACGTCGCGTTCCCGGCCGGGCTGCTCATCGACTGCGCGGGTCCGACCTGCACGCTCGCGAGCCCCAAGCCGGTTTCCGGCGTCGACGCCGCCGGCAAGCCTGCGCTCTACGCAAACGGTTCGGTGCAAGCCAGCGGCGGTGGCTTCAACTTTGTCATCGACACGGACGCGATGGCTGTGGGGCAGAAGGTGCAACTGGTCCTCGACGGCGACACACGCCATGCGAAGACGGCCTCGCCGGTGAAGAGCGGCAGCGCTGTCGCCGCCAGGTTCGCCAACGTCGCGCTCGCCGAGGGCGCCCACACGATCGAGGCCCTTTGCACGGATGTCGCGGGCAACGTGACGTCCTCGGGCGAAGCCAGCTGGATCGTGGATACGAAAGCTTGCGGCGTGGCGATCAGCTCGCCGGCCGCGGCGTATCAGTTCGTGCCGGGGGACGACACGGACAACAGCAGCGTCAACGGCGTACAGGTCGATGTCACCTCCACGCTCACCGGCGGCGATTGCGTGCAGTCGCGCGCGCAGCCCTGCGATCCGACCAAGGGCATTACGAGTGGCGCATTCGCCACTCATGCGGCCACGTCGCCGCTGGTGTCGAGCGTGACGTTGCAAGGCGTCGCGAGCCAGACGCTCTGCGTGGAAGTCAAAGACCGCGCCGGCAATCAGTCGAGCGACAGCGTGGCTGTGGCGTACCTGGTTAGACCTCCCAGCGTGCAGATCGAGGCGCCTGCAGACGGCACGAAGTACAACGTGCTCGGTGGCACCGGGTACACCCAGAGCACGGGTACGGGCGGGGTGTGCGGCGCTGACTTCACCGTGCTGTGCTCGCAAGTCGGCGATGACGTGGACCTGCGTCGCGACACCCCGACCGGCGCATCTTTCGCGAGCGCCAAGTGCCTTGCGCCGCAGCCGTCGGATCCTGCGTTGCCTGCAGGCTTTAACGGTCGCGCGACGATCAGCGCGGCGCCCTTCTTGCTCGGCAGCGCCACGACCGGAACGGTGGTCGCGACCCAATCCCTCACCGGCTCTTCGACCACGACCTTGGTCGGCGAATCCGATCCGCTCACGTTGAGCGGTGTTTGCGCTCCACCTTTGATCGCGCTCATGCCCGACCCGTGTCATGGCGGCCAGATCAACCTCAACGGCACAACCATCACCTCGGACGTCGCTGCCGTGGTCACTGGGGTTGGCGTCACAACGGCGACGGTCAATGTGTCGAACACGGACAGCACCACGCATTCCGATAGCCAACCGGTTTCGGGCACCGCCGTGAGCTTCACCGGCCTCGACTTCGGTGGTGTCGGCACGGTCACCGTGACCGTCACCGCGGTGGACTCGTTCGGCAACACAGGCTCTGCCTCGTGTCCAGCTCAGATCGTCAAAGATCTGCCCGCGCTCACGCTCAGCGCCCCCGTCGACACGCAGAACTTTGGCATCGGCCAAGGCTGCAACAGCGGTGTAGCCGGTTCGTACGGTGTGGCGGTCGCGGGCTCGGTCGACAAAGCCACCGGCCGCACCGCCTCGGTCAGCGTGGACGGCGGCGCCGACCAAGCGCTCGTGCTCACAGGCGCAGCGGTAGCTGGCTGCATCCCCCTTGCGGATGGCAGCCACAC
>DASVHQ010000300.1:0-7923 GCA_036382515.1 Polyangiales bacterium
CCGCCATCGTGACCTGCGCTCGGGTTGCGACACTGGCCAGCCATCGACACGAAGCCGCTCGGGCATTTTGCAGTGCTGCAGGCGCCTGCGGCCAGCGCCGCGATGGCGAGCGCGACGAGCGGGAGCGCCTCGCGAACGGCCGACGACCGGCGTTTCGGATCACTCGCGCAGCAGCTAGAGGATTCTTCGTACGACATGCAGCACCCCTCCCGATCCAGACTCGATTGGCCACCGCCATGCATCGGTCGATGCGGGTTGCAGTTGCGCCGGTGGGTCGATGAATACCGGGCCAGCCGAAGCGGTTCGCGTTGCCGCTCGGTAGTGCGGCTCCGGACGGGAGTCAAGCACCCCGACGTATCTCGCAGTCGCCGCGACCGTTGATCGAGCAGCCGCGGGCATCGCCTCACTGACAGTATTTCGTGCCGGAGGTCGGGCAAGTCGGGAAGACCGTGGGGCAATCGTTGTCGGTGCTGCAGCCGTACGAGCACTTTGTGTTCGTGCCGCACACGCCATCGTTGAGAGCAGCGACGCCACACACCGTGCTGTCGGTGCCGCACGGTCGCGCGCCTCCGCCCATGCCGTCCCAGTTCACCGTGTCTTTGAGGCCGGTGCACGTGGTCGTGGTCGGCAGCAAACAGAAGTCCTGTGCGGTGGCGCTGTCGAGCCCGGTGCACTGCACGCACGTGCCGGTGTCGCACACGCCCAGCGCTGTCGCGCCGTTCTTGGCGTCGCTGCAGTCTCCGTTGACTACGCAGGGCTTGCACACGTTCTGGTCGCAGCGGGACTTGGTTGGGTCGGTGCAGTCGGCGTTGGCGTTGCACTCGACGCATTGATGCGTCGAGTTGCAGACTTTGCCCCCCCGTACAGTCAGCCTTGTTGTTGCACGCGACGCAGTCGTTGTTTGCGTTGCACTCCGGCGTGGGGTTGCTGCAGGCGGCGTGGGATACGCATTGCACGCAGGTGTTTGAGACGCTGTCGCACTGCGGGGTCGTGTTCTTGCAGGCGCTGTGGTGATCGGCCGTGCACACCACGCACTTGGGCTTGGTCGCGTCGCACACGCCGTTAGTGCCCGTGCATGCGTGGCCGCAGAGGCCGGCGTCCGTGGGCACGGTGGCGTCGGCCCCGCCATCAGAGTGAGAGCCGCTGCCGTCGGCGGCATCGGTCGTGCCCTGCGCGTCAGTGGGGAGTTGCGCAGCCGTCGTGCTTTATCGAGGCATCCGCCTTGTGCCCGGCATCCCGCTTGCAAGTTGCGCAATACCCGGCGTCCGCTCTGGTGTCGACGCAGGCGGCCAGCGAGAGAGAGAGCAGGCGCAGCGCGAGAGCGCGGTTTTCGGGGCGCATGGGCATGCAGGGTCTCCTCGGGGCTAGAACTTGGTGCGCAGGCTCAGACTTGCGCCGCTCGGGTGCGTGGATGCGCTGGGGCTGAAAGGCTCGAAGACGATGACCGTGGCTGCGCCTGCAAGCGCGGCGATGCCGAGGCCGAGGCTGGCCCACATCGCCGTGCCGGCGGTGACGCGTTCGGAGCAGTGGCCGGCAGAGTCGCGTTGGCCGGTGCATTCCCCGTTGCGGGCGGCGGCGTAGACGCCGTTGCCCAGGAGCGGTAGCGCTACGGCTGCCAGCACGCTGGCCACGACGTAGTCGGTGGCGTGTACGGTGCCTCGCGTGTCGCGGTGGTTTGCGCTGCCGCCGTCAGCTGCGGGTGGTGAAGCACCCACCCACGCGGGGTCGGCAGCCACCTGCTGCGCCGGCACCATGGTGATGCGGTGCACGAAGCCATCCTGCGCCTGGGCGGGGACTTCGACGTAGTGGGTGTCGCTGACGTAGCCAGGGGTCTCGACGGTGACGAGGTGGTTGCCGGCGGGCAGAGAGAGCGTGACGGGCGCGGTGCCGATGAGCGCTTGGTCGACGCGTACGGTGGCGCCGGGTGGATCGGACTCGATCCGCACGTGGACGTCGTGGCCCTGCTGGCTGTCGGCGAGCGCTTGCTCGACGGCTTGGCGGGCGGCGGCTTCGATGTCGCCGTCAGCGGCGGTGACCTCGGCTTGGCCGTAGCCGTCCTTGTGCCGGATGTACAAGACGAGGTGTGCGGGGCCGGCGGGCGCAGGCCAGAAGGCCACGGCGACGGTCGCGTCGGCAGCGAGCGCTTGGCGGGCAGCCTCTGGATCACAGGTGACCGCGTCGCGACAGCCGTCGGGCATGCGGTGGTCGAGGGTGTTGCGCACGCTGTCGTCGGCGAGCAACTCGAAGCCGCGCCTGCGCAGCTCGGCGACCACGGCGCCGGTGGCGCGCGCGCGCTTGGCGCGGTCGGCGGCTGTGGCGTGTCCACGGCTGGCGTCGGACGGTAGGATCGCGACGCGGTTGCCGGCGGCGAGCACGGGCGCGGCACTCTGCGCGTGGGCCGCGGCGGCGACACCAAAGGCGAGCAGGCTGAGAGCCAGCGACAGCGCGCGCGAGCTGAAACTGTTGCGAGACGCTGGCAGCATCAGAACTGCCCTCCGAGCGTGAGGCCCGCACCGTGGTTGAGCGCGAGTGGGTGCAGCTCGAGCCCGGCCTTGGCGTAGCTCGAACGTGTTGCGCCGCGTACGACGTACGTAAGCGGCACGGCAAGTAGCGGTAAACTGTGCATCATGAGCAAGGGGCCGAAGCTGGCGTCGGCGGTGAAGGTTTGACACACCACGTGTGGATCGGCGATGTCGCAGTGCGTACCGGCGAGCGCGAGTCCCAGACCCACCCCGCTCACGGCCAAGCCCGCGACGCCGACGCCCCACGCCCAGGCGGGCACGTTCTTGGCGGCGGGTAGCCAAAAGTAATCGGAGAGTGCGAGCACCGACGCACCGAGGCCGCCGGTGATGAGGGCCGCGGTGCCGCGGTTGTGGAAGGTGTCGAGGTCGCGCAGCGGCAAGCCTTGTTCGTAGAGCGTGCGGCGCAGGTCTTGGCGGTTGGCGTAGAGGAACCAGCTAGCCACGAGTCCGCCAGCGCCCACGAGCGCGAGCGCGGCACCTGCCACCGGGTGCGCTTCGTCGTGCCAGCGAGCAGCCTCGGGTGGTTGGTCGTCGTCGGCCTGGGGCGCGTGCTTCGTGGGAACGCTTGCTTGCGCAGCTGATGGCGGCGAGAGCGTAGGCTTCGCGACCGCGGCTTGCGGCGCACTTGCCTTGGGCTCGAGCAACTCTGCGATCATGGCCGCCAGCGCCGCGGGCTCGTAGCCGCTGTCGTGCGAGTAGCGCAGCGTCCCGGCCTCATGCGCTGTGGCCTCGACCCAGAGCGTGACGCGCACCTGGGTCACGGCGCCGCTCGGATCGGGCGCGAGCCATAGCTGCACCACGTGGTCGACATGCAGCACGCGCGCGATGGCTTGCGTGTCGGTGTTGACCCGGGCCTTGCGCTCGGGCTCGCCCGCGTACTGCAACCACAGTCCACCGCGGGTGTGCACGACGCTGTCGAAGTCGGGATCGATGATCAGGTGGTTGTCGCCGGGGTGCAGCTCGATCTCGTGGATGCGGCCGGGCTCGCCATCGTCGCACTCCAGTTGCACGCGCGTGGTACCGGAGCGCACGTTGCTGAAGCTCATGGGGCTCTTGCCGACTTCGATGCCGTTGAGGCGCACGCCGCAGCCCGCGCGCGAGCCGCTGCGCACCAGCAGTGCGGTCGACTGCATCTCGCCCAGCTGTTGGTTGGCTTGTTCGAACAGCGCCCGGATCTCGGGCGGGTACGCCCTGCCCTCCGGCCGGAAGCCCGGAAACGAACGCGAGCAGTCGAGCATCTGCTTGAGCGCGCGTTTGTGGTCGTTGCCACGCTCCCACAGGTACGAAGCCATCAAGCAGTTGTCGAAGATCTTGCGTGCACGCGCGGCCTCGCGGTTCAGAAAATCGCGAGCCGGACCGCTGAGTGCGTACACGCCTTCCATGGATTGCTGAGCTTGCACGAGCTCCCCGAGGGCCAGGTGCCTCGCGGCCTCGCCCACCCGGCGCTGCAGCTTCGACATCTGGTCGTCGTCGAGCTTGACCGGTTCACTCGAATGATTGGTCTCGAAGAGTGCCGCGGCGGCCGCGCTGCCGAGCACCTCCTGGTCGGCGTCGACCAGTGCCTGGCCGAGCGAGACGCTGGCGGCGGTGGCGTGGTCGGCATCGGGCGGAGCTTCGGCCAGCACGGGCATGACCAACCAGCGGGATTGGCCGTGGACCGGAGCCTCGGCACGCGCCGGACCGACGGCCGTGGCCCAGCAGAGCGCAGCGAACGCAGCTGCGAGCTGCAGGTGTGAGACAGCGAACGTGCGTCGATTCATGGCGCGCTCATCGGCCGTTGCCGCCAGCAGTTGCGGCGGCAGCTTCGTCGAGGTTCAGGACCAGCTGCCGGTGCTCACCGGCTCGCAGTCGTAGATCTTTGTGCAACACGGGTGAGTCACCGCCGCCCGCAACGTCGTGATGGCCAGCCGACAGGTGCACTGTGACCGGTGACCAGCCTGCGGGCTTGCCGTCGACCCAGACCTGACCGACCGGGATCGTCCCCACGCGCAGCACCGCGTCGGTGGCATGTGACGAGGCTTTCGTGGATGGAGGCGGTTCCTCTGCAGGTGTCGGCACGGGTTGCGTCTCGGGCTCGGGCTTGACCGGCGGTTGCTGCGCGGGCGCCTGATCCGCTTGCAGCGCATCGACGGGCGTGGGGGTCGCGATCCCGGTGCTCACGATGGCAGGTGTCGTCGGCGCGGCGGCGGCGACCGCAGGCGCCGTGGCCTCGGCTGCGTGCGCAAGCGGCGTGCTCGAAGCGGGACCACGCCGCGGCGAGGTGGCTTGCCAAGCGATCGCCACGCCGGCCAGCATCAACAACGACGCGCCCAGTGCGGCCCAGGCGCGGGCGCTCGGGCGCGAGCGACTGTCGGCCACCACGGAGCTGGGCCCGAGCGGGACGGTCGGCGGCGTCTGCCCGGACACAGCCTCAACCGCTCGCGGCCGCGCTGGCACGACCGACTGGCGCCCGGGCTTGGGAGCGGTTGGCGCAGCGGCGAATTCGTCGAGCTCCGTGGTGGACAGCGTTTCGTGCGGACGCGCGCGTCGCGCACACTCGCCCAGCTCGCGGTACGCGACCGGCGACGGCGCGAAGCGACACAGCGCATCGATGAACGCGTCGGCGTTCGCGAAGCGCCCTGCCCTGTCGATGCAAAGCGTGCGCTCGATCACCACGGCGAGGCCACCGGGCACGTCGGGCGCGGCCTCGGCCAGCGGCATGCGGTCGCCTTGGTTCAAGCGAAAAATGGTTTCGGCGTCGGTCTGGCCATCGAACGGCCGGCGCCCGGCAAGCAATTCGTAACAGACGACGCCCAACGAGAAGAGATCGCTCGTGCCGTCGAGGCTCTCACCGCGCGTCTGCTCCGGCGACATGTAACAAAGCTTGCCCTTGATGGTCTGGCTCTGAGGCTCGGCATCGGCGTGCATGGCTTTCGCGATGCCGAAGTCAGCGAGCTTGACCTCGCCGGCGTAGGAAATCAGCACATTCGAGGGCGATAGATCTCGATGCACCACACCAAGCGACGCCCCGTGCACGGTGCGCGAGTGCGCGTACGCCAGGGCCTTGCCGAGCTCGATCGCGAGGTACGTGACGAGCGGCGCGGGCAGCCGGTGGTTGGGCGCTGCCGTGAGCAGTGCGCGCAGATCCACGCCATCGACGAGCTCGAGCACGATGTAGCCCTCGGACTGGTCGACGTCGATCACGCCCACGATGTTGCTGTGCCGCAGCGAGGCGGCGATGCTGGCCTCGCGCAGGAACAGCTGCTTGAAGCCGGCGTCGTCGCGATACTGCGGCAGGATGAACTTCACGCACACGCGCTGCTCGAACCCGGCAACGCCACGTTGCACGGCCAGGTAAGTCTCGGCCATGCCGCCTGCGCCCAGGCGCCGCAAGCACGTGTATGGCCCAACTTGTTTGACGACCGCGGACATCGACGGCGTAGCCCCCGCGGCGCGGACTCTAGTCACGCTGCGCCTGTACGGCAAGCGCGTGGACGAAAGAGCGGCGGCCTGTGCTTTCGCCATGTTTCGTCCACGCGATTGGCTCGTTCTTGCGCATGCCGGTAGGTGCCGCTACGGCAGTCCGACCACGTTGACTGGGCTCGAACGCAGTGATGTGGTGTTGTCGCCGAGCTCGCCGTTCTTGTTGCGACCCCAGCACTGCACCTGGCCCGACGCGCGACGCACGCAGGTGTGGAACCCGCCTGCGACCACTTCGATTGCGTCGTCGATGCCGGGCACCTTCGTGGGCTGCGTGACTTCGGTGACGCCGCTTGCGGGGATGAAGCCGAGCGCCCCGGACTCCGGGTGGCCGCCCATGCACCAGACCTCACCGGACTTCACGAGCATGCACAGGTGCGCGTTGCCGACCGCAATCTGGGTGATCGCGGCGGGCGTGCCAGGCACGCTGACGGCGACTCCGTCGCCCGCGCCCGCCAGAGCCAGGGGCGTCCAGCGCCCGCCCCAGCACATGACGCCGCCGCTGGCGCGCAAGGCGCACGCCAGCGTTTCGTTGCCGTAGGCCTCGAGCGCATCGGCACCCATCGCGAGCTGCACGGTGTCGTTCGGCACCACGCCACTCGAGAGCTTGACGTGCTGCGCACCCTGATCACCGTTGAGCGCGCCGAAGCCCCAGCAGTACACGCCACCTGCGTCGGTGAGCGCGCACGCCACGTTCGCGGCGGCGTGGAGGTCGACCACCGTGCCGGAGATGCCAGCCGCCTGCACCGGCGTCGACGTGGAGCTGACGTTGGTCGCCGCCACGCCGAGCGAGCCGCGACTGTTTTCGCCCCAGCAGGAAACGATGCCCTGTGCGAGGGCGCACGTCATGCTGGCGCCCGCTGCGACCCTGGTCGCTCCGGGCAGTGCGATGGAGCCAGTCCCGTGAGAGTCGGTCCCCGAGCCGGTCGTGGTCCCCGTGGGCGTGCCGAGCCATGTTCCTGCCATCCCCCAACATTGGACGGTGCTCTGTGCGCCAGTGCCGATCAAGGCACACGCATGGATGCCACCGTTGCTGATGTCGACGATGGACTGGATCGGCAGCGTGCGCGGGACCGCGGAATACGGCTGGTCGAAGCTCGTGTCGTCCAGGAGCTGCCAGTGGTAGGTGGTCGTGCTCGTGGTTTGGCCGGACTGCGTTTGGTATAGGTAGTTGTTCATGCCCCAACACTGCACGGTGCTGCCCTGGGCCGGCGTTGTGCTCGGCAGCAACGCGCAGGTCGCCTCGTCGGCTGCAACCAAGCGGGCCGCTGCCTGGACGCAGGTCCCTTGCACACACTGCAGCGTGCCCGCGCAGGCGTGGCCGCAGGACCCGCAGTGCAGCACGGAGCTCGATAGGTTGGTTTCGCACCCGGGCACCGCGGTCGCGGACGCCGAATCGCAGTCTGCGTAGTGTGGCTGACAGCTGCAATCCAGATTCGCGGGGCTGCCGGTGCGAGGCGTGCACACGGCGTTCGCGCCGCAGACCGCGGGGGCGTTGCTCGGCGCGTAGCACGGGTCAACCGTGCACCGGAGGCCGTCGCCGATGTGGCCCGGCCGGCATTCGCACACGGCCTGGCCTTGCTGAACGCTACACGCTGCATTCGGGTCGCAGCTGGCGTGGCTACAGGGATCGGCAGGCCTGGCACCGGTGGGCCCCGAGTCATCGAGCATGGCTGCATCGCTGGACGAGCCGCCGTCGGCCAGGATCCAGAATGGCCCGGCGTCGATCGCGTCACTGGCGCCGGGGTCATAGCCCGGGTCAGAGCCAGAATCGTGGCCGACCACGCTGCTCTTGCCCACGCCGGTGCACACGCCACCCCGTTCGACCGAGCCGCCGGGGCAGCTTGTCTTGGTGCACGCGCCGCCGAAGATCGCGATGAAGAGGCTAGCGAGAACCGGTCCTGCGAGCGTCGAGGTACGCGCGAGTCTTGCGACCGCGTGC
>DASVHQ010000301.1:0-2996 GCA_036382515.1 Polyangiales bacterium
TTCGTTGGCAGAGCTCGCGGTGAGGAACGCGACGCCATCGCCGGCGAGCGCTGCGTCTTCCCCGAGCGCGAAGGGCGCAACGATGTGGCCGCCTTTGAGTCGCGTGAGCGCACCCGAGCGGCACGCATCCAGCACGACCAGGCGGAAGCTGGCGGCCGAGCCGCGCACCAGCTGGGTGAGCTCCCGGATCGCCAGCTTCGTGCCCCCGAGGTGCAAGCTCTCGGCGTCCGCGTGTCCGGAGTAGTACACCAGCAGCACGACCTGCGTGTCGGGCAGAGACATCGCCTCCCGAATCCGTTCGTTGACGGCGATGAGCGTGCTGCGCACGGTGTCTGCATGTTCGTTACGCAGCAGCACCATGTTGACCGGCGCGAAGTCGCCCAGATCGCGCAAGACGTCGTACATGCGCGAGGCGTCCGATTCGGCGTAGCGCAGCTGTGCTTCGTCGCTCGCACCCTGGTCATTCGCGACCAACACGGCGAAGCGCTCGACGTGGGCCTGCGCCACGGACGGCCAAGTCAGGCTCAGCAGCAGCATCCAGCTCCCGGCTCTCACGGTGCGAGCGCCTTTCGCAGCACGATCACGTCCACGTGGCAGTCAGGCAGGACGGGCAGACTTCCAGTGTTGTCGAGTGCCGCCGTCAGCGGCGCAGTTGCAAACGCCCTGGGGCAGAACACACCGAAGATGCGTTCGCTGCCGAGCGTGTCGTCGAGCTGCACGCTGAAATTCAGCGCACGGTCTTGCGCCGCGTTCACGTGTGCAGCTTCGGCAGACGCCGTCGGGTAGTACAGGCTCGCTGCATGCTCGTCACGGCCGAGGATCGCGAGATAGGTACCTTGTCCGCTCGAATAGGTGAAGCGTAGCAAGTCGCCCGGCTGCAGCGTGTCACCAGAGGCGCCGCGAGTGACACGCTGCGCGCGTTTGACGAAGAAGCCGAGCTGCGGACCACCCTTGTTGCGAGTCGTGCGCAGCTCGGGCTGCGGTCGCAACATCATCAGGGCGACGGCGCACGCAGCCAAGAGCGCTGTCGCGCCGAGGCTCCAGCCCATGGTTCGTGCGGTGCGGGCTTTCGGTCGCGCAGGGCTCGGCCCGCGCTGCTGTGCGCGCAGCCGCGCGTGTGCTTCGAAGCTCGGCGCTTGCGACAGGAAGCTCGCGCGTTCGGCTTCGCGCTCGGCGTTGCGCGCCAGGCAGCGTGGACAGTGCGCGAGGTGTGCTTCGAGCTGCGCGCGGGTCTCGGCTTCGAGCTCGCCTGCCGCCCATTCGTCGAATGCGAGCTCCGAAATGCAGGCGTCGGGACGCATCAGCTCTTGCATGTTGATTGCTCCTGCGTGTGCATGTCGACCCATTGCGTCAGGCGTTGCAGCAAGTCGCCCACGTGGCGGCGTGAACAGCCAACGATGCGACTGATGTCTTCGTGCGTGAGCTCGTCGAAGTAGTAGTACACGGCCACCTGCGCGAGCGGCTCGGGCATGCGCTCGAGCGCAGAGCGTAGTGCCAGCATGCGTTCGGGGCGTGGAGAGCGGTGATCGAGGGCGGGCAAGGCCGCCGCGCTCTGCCGCAACAGACGCAGACGATTGTTCCGGTTGCGCAGCTGGTTGAGGCAAGCGTGGGTCACTGCGCTGTACAGGAAGGTGCTCATGCTGCTGCGGCCTGCGTATTGTTCGGGATGCTCGAGGAGCGTGAGGAATACGTCGTGCACGACCTCGTGCGCGTCGGCTTCGTTGCCCAACAGACGCCGTGCACGGCGGAACGCGTTGGGCGCGTGCCGCCGGTACACGTCGTCGAACTCATCGCGCGAGCCCCCGTTCATGCTCAGCCAAAGTCCGGCCCGACGTCGCGGCCAAGCAGCACCGAGATGTGCGCGCTGGCCGGATTGTCGATGGGCATGATCTTCGCAGTCGTCACTGGGCAATTCAGGTCGAGGTTGGCCTGGTCGAAGAGTGCCTGATAGGCAGTGCTGACCTGGGCCTCGCTCGCACACGAGGGTGCACCTGCCGAGCCACAAACGTTGCCTGACAGCTGGCTCTCCGTGTAGGCGGTGCCGTGAGCCTGGTTGTAGCGCTTGGTCGCGAGCGCAACGGCGCGCGTGTAACACTCGGCGGAAGCCATGGTTTCCGCCGCCGTCCGCGGCCGGGTGGAGAACAAGTGGTAGCCCGGCGACAGGCCTGCGTCCGCGCCCATGCGATGGGCCAACAGAGTGTGGGCCGCAAGTGGCCCCGCGAGGTAAAGGACCGCGTAGTTTTGCGACACGCCGGCGAAGTGAGACCACAGATCGACATCCACAGAGGGATCTCCCGTGTGCGTCACCGTGCATTGTGCCGGTGGGCTGTCGGGGCGCGGACACAGGCTCGTCTCCGAGTAGCAGCGGCCGTCGGAAAGGCACTCAGAGCGCGAGTTGCTGCATCCGCCCGCGGGGCACGAAGCGACAGCACTCGAGCTCGAGGAACAGAGGTTGGGATTGCCGGTGGTCGGAGAAATGCCGCCGTCGAGAACGACACCTGCATCGGGCACCACGCTGGCATCGGGTGCCACGCCGCCATCGATGTTCGTGCACGTGTCCCCGCTGGTAGAGCTCACCTCACTCGATACGCTGGAACTGGTAATGAGCGGGAAGGTCGCTGGATGATCTTGCGTGACGGCAGTGATGTACCCGAGCGCTATCTTCGGCGTGCTGGGATCCCCGCCTCCCAGGAATAGCGCCTCCGGCGGCGGAGGGTCGTACACGTCGAGCGTGAATTCGGCGGGGAACCTCCCGTGAACGTCTACGTCGGCGACGATCATCTCTTTGGGCGTTAGGAACGCCAGCGCGGGTCGCAACGGGCTCTTGGTTTGGTTCTGCGCGATGCTGACGCTGCCGACCACGCTGAGCAGCGGCTCTCCACGATACGACGAGGTAGCCTGGGGATCGCAAGCGGTGAGTGCCGCGACGCAGGGCAGGGCCTGCAGGAAGGTCCGACGCAGCGAGCCTTTGAGGGAGGAAGTAGAGTTCACAGGTA
>DASVHQ010000302.1:0-34751 GCA_036382515.1 Polyangiales bacterium
CAAGAACTGCACGATGTGCCACGGCACGGCGACCGCCTGGAACACCCCGACGGATCGCAACCACCCGACGCAGCAAGGCGCCCCCGTCAAGCCGTACACGATGGCTTGCCAGGGCTGCCACAACACGCCGTCTGCGCTGGGTCACATCCTCAGCCAGGCCGCGCCCAACGGCGCCGAAGGGTGTGCAACCTGCCACGCCGTGGGCAAGCCGGAGGACGTGACGCTGGTCCACAAGGCCCGCTGAACGCTCTGACGTAAACGGTAACGGGCTCTCACCCTCGCGGGTGGGGGCCCGTTGCTTTGTGCGCCCAGCATGGGCGCTGTCTTGCTGGTGAAAGTCCTGCCGAGAGGAGACCATCCTGATCGAAGCGAACTGCAACTGCGGAAGGGTGACCGACCGTGGGGAGGAAGCAGGGAGCGAAACCGCGGGCCGAAACGTATACGTGCGGTCCAAGCGAGCTGGCGAACGCGTGATGGGCCTGCTTCGGCGGCTCTATTGCGGGCTCCGACTACGGGTCAACGAAGCCAAGAGCGCGATCGACTGGGCGTGGAATCGAAAGCTGCTGGGCTACTCCTTCTGGAATGCCGGAGCAGGCGAGGTGAAGCGCCGAGTCGCACCGAAAGCCCTGAAAGCGATGAAGGAACGAGTGCGCGAGATCACGCGCCGCAGCCGAAGCCAGAGCATCTCGCGAGTCGCCGCGGACCTGCGGTCGTACCTCGTGGGGTGGAAGAACTACTTCCGCCTCGCGGATACGCCCAAGGTCTTGGCGACGCTCGATGAATGGATCCGGCACCGACTGCGCGCGCTGCATCTCAAACATTGGAAACGTGGGCGAACGATCTACCGTGAGCTGCGCGCCCGGGGCCTGCCCGAGCACGCCGCCGCGAGAGTCGCCGCCAACGGCCGCCGCTGGTGGAAGAACTCCGCCAAGCTGATCCACGTCGCCTTCCCCATCCGCTACTTCGACGGGCTGGGCATTCCCCGACTCGCCGCGTAACCTCAACTCTCCGAACCGCCGGATGCGGACCCGCTTGTCCGGTGGTGTGGCAGGGGTCCCGGGGGATTACCCTGGGCCCCTATGCCGATGGTGCCTGAGCCTTCATCGCAACCTGCGGGGGCGCTTGGGGTCGGCAGGTCGCTCTCGGGCTCGGCAGAGCGTCCTCGGCACTACCGCTGCGGCTTCGCAAGAGGCGCCTTCGGCCTGCGAAACGAGCCCGGGAGCGACCCACCCTCCCAACACGCCCCGGCGGGTTGTGATGAATGCACAGTTTTGGTGCGCCAAGCTTCGCTAGGAGCGTGCGCGGCCGGTGCAGCTCACGGCTGCAGGCAATACAGGCGAAGGTAGCGCGTGCTGCAGGGCAGCGTGCCGAACGCGAAGAACTCGGCGCCGGTGTCACCGCAGATCCCGTAGCGCCCTTGCAGGCTCTGGTCGTTCCAGCTGGCGCAGTACGTGTCGGTTGCCGGCGCGCGGTTGACGCTGTCGGCGCCGGTCCAGACCGCGACGCTTCCGAGGTACTGGCCGTCTAGCTGCAGCGTGATGGGCGCAAGCAGCGGCTTGCCACCGAGCAGGTCGGCGGCGCGGTCGGCGATCGCGACGCCATCAAGGCGCACCCAGGGTTGGCCGTCGCCGAACCGGCTCGCCGCGCTCTTGCCGTCGCTCGCGAGCAGCGCGAGGTACGGGCCCGCGAGGCCCGCCGCCTTCGCTTCACTGCTGCACAGCGTATCGGCGCCAACCAGGCCAGGGCCGGGCACGAAGGCCGCACGGCTGAGGAATGCGAAGCGCCCGCTGCGCTTGGGGGCCGCCACGCTGACGGCGTTGTCGATGCCGAAGCAATACAGGCGCCCGAGCTGCGCACACGTCGGTCCGCTAGCCGCCGTCCACTGTTGGGTGCCGCCCGAGGGCGAGCCCGCGCGCAAGACGTTCGTGGCATCGGTCGAGGTCCAGCCGGCGCAGTCGCTGTAGGTCCCGCCCGCGTAGAAGGTCCCGTCGGCCCTGGTCGCGGTGAAGGCCGGGGTCGCGTCGCTCCCGAGATCCTTGGCGTTCTCGTCGAGCCGCGGCGGGTACAAGATCGCGCCTTTGATCAGGGCTGTGTAGGAGACGGCGAACGGCAGGCCGTCGGTGCGAGCCCAGCCCCGCGCGCTCACCGACACGCGGTCCTTGGCGTTCGTGCCGGACGTGGAGAGCCATGCGACGTAGTTGCCCGGCAAGCCGGCGGTCTTCGCGGCAGCGTTGCAGAGGATGTCGGCGTTGATCAGGCCGCCGAAGCTCGCGGCTTGCGTGGTGGATGTGACGAACACGTAGTTGCGCAGCGTGCTGGGTAATGCGGCGGCCGGCGGTGCGGACCGCGAGCCCGCGTCCAGACCACCCGCGTCGTCGCCCGTCGCGGCGTTCGTGCCGCCGTCCGAGGCGCCGGCGCTGCCATCGAGCGTGTCGCCGCCCGCTGAAACCGTGCCCGAGCTGCCGCTTGCGCCCGTGCTGTGTCCGCCGCCGCATGCGCACAAGAGCAGCAGCACGCCCCAAGAGATCTTCCTGTGTTGCAGGACCATGCCCAATGTTCCGGCAAGCCGCTTTCGAGCGCCAGTGGGTCGTTAGTACCCGCCGCGGCGCGCCGTGGCGGTGGCACCCGGGCGCCTCGTAGTACGTTACGCATGCAATACGATTGCACTCGTATGCTCTACGACCGTCCCGGCGCGCTCTGCAGCCAGGGCGCGTCCCCGCTGCGAGCCGGCGCGGGTCGTCGCGGCGTGCGGGCTGGCGCTCACGGGCCGGTCGCGCGGGCCGATCTGGGCTCGATCGGTCTGCGGTTGTAAGCGTGGATACCGGCCGGCGGCCCACCTTTCACGGTAGGTACCGACGGTTCCACACCCGAAATTCGGATCAATTTTGCAACCTTGCACGTCCGAATTTCACAAATAGCACTTAAATATGCTCGCACTGCGTGTCAAGATGACCTTGTTGAACCATGCAGCGGTCGAAAGCGTTGGGTCGCTTACGGACGCGGGCATGAGCTGAAAGGAAGGCTGAGGCACTATGAAGATCTCTCGCTCGTTCATGAAGAAGCTTGCCACCGTCACCATGTTGGGTCTCGCGATCACGGTCTTGAACGACCGGCCCGTCCAGGCTCTGACGCAGACCGCAAACCTTGGCGTCACCGCGACCGTCATCGCGACTTGCACCATCGCGGCGGCACCGGTGAACTTCGGTACCTACGACGTGACGGTCGCCACACCGACCACCGCGACGGGCACTGTCACGGTCACGTGCTCGAATGGCTCGGCCGTGTTCATCACGCTCGGCCAGGGCGTGAACCCCGCCGGTGGCTCGACGGCAGCACTGCCGGTTCGTCAGATGTCCGCGGGTGGCGTCGACCGCCTCGGGTACAACCTCTTCACGGTCGCTGGTGGCCCGGCGGAGTGGGGCGACACCCAGGCGAGCGGCGCCTCGTTCAAAGGCACGGGCGTCGCGGATCCGCACAGCGTGTTCGGCAGCATCCCTGCGGGCCAAGCGGTCCTCTCGGGCGCCTACACGGACAGCGTGCTCGCGACGGTCAACTACTGAGTGCCACTGATGAGCAGCGCTAGATGATGCACGAGCGATGACGCGAGATGCCGCCCGGTAATGATGCCGGGCGGCCACTGCATCGACGTGCTCTCCGCCCTGCCTGACTGGAGCGCCCCGCTTTGTTCACGTTTTCCCGCACTCGCAAGAGCTCGATGGTCGCTGCGGCGCTCACCATCGGGCTCAGCTGCGTTTGCGGGCACCGCGCATCGGCGACACCGATCGCGTCCGTGAACCTGGACGTCGTGGCCAGTGTCAACGTCGCGTGCACGATCGCCACCGTACCGGTGGCGTTCGGCATTTACGACCCAGTCGGTGTCAACGCGGTGACGCCACTGGACACGCTGGGTGGAGTCTCCGTCAACTGCAGCGCTGGCGGCGCCAACATCCGGGTCACGCTCGGCCAAGGCACCTTTCCCCAGCCCGGCTCGACCAACATCAACCCGCTGCGACGCATGGGCAGCGGCCCAGGCCGACTGCGCTACAACCTCTATAGTGATGCGGCACACGCCGCCGTCTGGAACAATCAGACCGGCGTGAAGACCGGCAAGATTTTTCCGGTGCTCATGAGCGTCTACGGACGCGTGCCCGCTGCGCAAATCGTGCCGTCGGGCGCCTATGCGGATAACATCTTGGCCACCGTCACGTTCTGAGGTTCCATGCATCGCAACTTGGCTTCGCTCGCGCTGCTGTGCGAGAGCTTGTTCTGGCTCGTTGCTGGCGTCGCTCACGCCAGCACCTTCGACGTGTCGCCGATCTCGCTGACCCTTTCGGAGAAGGCTCCGAGCGGCATGCTCACGGTGACCAACCGAGGCAGCGCGCCGCTGCGCTTTCAGGTCAGCGTGTTCACCTGGGACCAGAAGCCAGACGGCGACATGGTCTTGAACCCGACCACCGACATCGTCTTCTTCCCGGCGATGCTCACGCTCAACGCCAACGAGAAGCGCAACCTGCGCGTCGGCGTGCAGGTAAAGCCGGGCGCACGTGAGAAGAGCTACCGGATCTTCGTGCAGGAGCTGCCACCGCTCCAGACCAACCCCGACGAGCAGGGCATCGTGCGAGTGCTCACGAAGATGGGCATCCCGATCTTCGTCGAGCCGCCGGCCGCCAGGCCCGTGGCCGCACTCGGTGGGCTCTCGCTGCATGGCGTGACCTTCAGCTTCGACGTGAAGAACCCGGGCAACGCACACTTCCGTTCCGAGAAGGTGCTCGTCTCCGCCAAGGACGCGGCGGGCAAGCTGCTGGACTCGCACGCCGTGGACGGTTGGTACGTGCTCGCCGGTGGGACGCGCACCTATGTCCTGGAATTGCCGAAGAAGGCCTGCGAGGGGCTAAAATCGCTTCAAGTTGACCTGGAGTCGGACAAGGGCGCTACCGCCAAGGCCACGCTCGCGGACGCACACTGCGCTCCGTAGCGGCCGTGGTTTCCAGCGCGCTCACGGCGTCCAATGAAGGCGAGGAGGCTTCTGGCCGCGGCGCTCTTCATGCTCGCTCGTGGCGTGGCGCAAGCGCAGCAGGCCGACGAGATCAATCCGCCGCCGCCGACCGAGGTCCAGGCGCCGTTTCGGTTGATCGTCAATCACGCCGACAAGGGCGAGGCCGTGGTCGTCATGAAGGATGACGATCTATACATGAAGCGTGCAGATCTGCTCGAGGCCGGCATCCTGCCGCTCGCCGGGCGGGACGTGCAGGTCGCCGGGCAGACGCTGCTTTCGCTCAAGTCTGTTTCGCCACCGCTGAGCTACGAGCTCGACGAGCGGGAAATCGTGCTGCGCATCACCGCGCCGCCCGAGCTCTTGCCGACGACTGCCATCGATCTGGGCGGTACACCTGCCGGCATCGTCTATCGGCGCGATACCGCCGGGTTCTTCAACTATGCGCCGCGCGTCACCGATGCTGGGCGTGTGTCGTTGTACGAAGAGATGGGCGCGAGCATCCACGGCAACCTGCTCTTCTCCAGCGCGTATCTGTCGAGCCAGAACGCTGCCGTGCGCGGTCTGACGAACTTCACGATCGACGATCGGCAAGCGCTACGTAGGACCACGCTCGGCGACACGCTCGTCTTGACCGGCCCTCTAGGCTCCGGGCATTTCGTCGGCGGCGCCACCATCGCGCGCGAATACGACCTCGATCCGTACGTGAGCCGCTCGCCGCATCTGGGCTACGTCGGTACCACGATGACACCGGCGACGCTCGATGTGTACGTCAACGGAGCGCGCGTGCGCTCTCAGCCACTGGAGCCGGGGACGTTCCAGCTGAACAATCTGCGCGTCGGCGGTGGTAGTGGCGTGGCCACGTACGTGATCCGTGACGTGTTCGGTCACGAGCAGACGATCGTGAATCCCTTCTACATCGCCAGCGGCGTGCTGGCCAAAGGGCTGAGCGAGTACACGTACTCGGTGGGCGCGCTACGCGACTCGGTGGGCCGTGCGAGCTGGGACTACAGCCGGCCGGCCGCATTGGGCCGGCATCGCGTCGGGCTCAGCGATCGCGTCACACTCGGAGGGCGCGCTGAAGCGACCGACGAGGTGATCAGCGGCGGTCCAGCGATCGACATGCTCACGGCGATCGGGCAGCTGGAGCTCGAGATCGGTGGCAGTCGCAGCGCGCAGGCGACCAGTGGTTTGGCCACGTTCTTGTCGTACTCCTACGTGAGCCGCGTGATCGGCGGCGGTCTGTTCGGCCGCTTCGCAACCAACCATTACGCAACGGTTGACATCGGTTCCAAGGCCGACCGCCCCAACCTGGACAGCGGAGTGTTCTTGTCGGTACCGATCGGCGTGCACTGGAGCCTGGCGTCACAGGCCACGCTTCAGAGCTACCGGGACCGTGGGCGCGCGGCACGCGTGGGCATGCAAGCCAACGTGCGCATTCGATCGTTCCTGGCGCTCTTGGCCTCTGCGAGTCAGGCCTGGAATCAGGACGGAACCAAGCCATGGGAAGTGTTCGTGAGTCTCAGCTGCGCGCTCTCGGGCGGACACAACGTCTCGCTAGGTGGCCGTCTGAACGAGCACGGCGCGGGGCTGCTGATGGCCGCCAACAAGTCGTTGCCCCTCGGTCAGGGCTACGGCTACCGCGCGTCGGCGGTCCTCGCCGAGCAGAGCAGCGCGGAGGGGCTGGCGCAATATCAGACGCTGTTCGGACGCTACGGCGCCGACTACCGGATCGACGGCAACCAGCGCGAGTTGACGCTGGATGCGGCCGGCGCGCTTGCGGTCGTGCCCGGGGTCGGCGTGTTTCCCACGCTCCCTGTGCAAGACGGCTTCGGGGTGATCCGGGTGGCCGGCGTGAAGAACGTTCGTGGCTACCTGAACAACCAGGAAATCGGGCGGACCGATCGCAACGGCAACTTGCTCGTGCCGAACCTGCTCAGCTACTACGGCAATCGCCTGGGCATCGAGCAAGAGGACGTGCCGATCCAGTACGGCATCCAGACCACCGAGATGACGCTCGCGCCGCCGTTCCGCGGCGCGGCGATCGCTGACTTCCCCGTGACCATTCCGCACTTCTACCGCGGCCGTTTCGTGATCGACGATCACGGCAAGAAGATCGTGCCCAAGTACGGCCAGGTCCGCGTGCAGCACAACGGCAGTGAGGTGCTCTCGCCGCTGGGCGAGCAGGGCGAGTTCGAGCTCGACGGCGTGGAGCCTGCGACCTACACCGCGTTCATCGAGTCGACCGACGGAAACTGTCAGCTGGAGCTGAAGGTGGCCGATTCCGAGAAAGTCGTCGTGGAGCTGGGGGTGGTGACTTGCAAGGTCCATTGAGCAGCCGCCGTGCGCCGTGCGTAGCCGCGGCTGTGGCATACTCTCGCTTGATGACACCCCGCGCGGCATCGGCGTCGGTATCGGCCTCGGTTTCGGCACGGCTCGGCTGGCTTGCGGGCCTGTTCATTCTCGCGAGCGGCGCGCATGCGCATGCCGCTGCGACCTGCTCGATCCTCAACACTTCCGGCGTGGCGTTCGGCGCTTACGACACGTTCAGCACGGTGCCCCTCGATTCCACGGGCCTGATCGCTTTCCGGTGCACGGGCGTCGCACAGGGCGACATGTTGTCGATCGAGCTCGGCCGGGGCGGCATCGGAGCCTTTCTGCCGCGCGCGATGATCTACGGCCGCTGGCGCCTGGAGTACAACCTGTTTCTCGATGCTGCGCGCACCGTCGTCTGGGGTGACGGCACGAGCGGAACCTCCGTTTACAGCACGCACCCCGTCGAAGGACAGTCGGTGTCGGTGCCGATCTTCGGGCGAGCCTTGCCACGGCAGAACGTGGCACCTGGCGTCTACAACGACCTCATCGTGTTGACGATGAACTACTGAACTGTGCGCACACTCACGCTGATCGCTGTCTCTGTCTGCGCGCTGGTCGTCGTGACGCTCACGGCTGCGGGCGCGCACGCGCAGGATGCGCCGTGCGATCCCAAGAAGCGCGATTGCGGTTGCGAGAAAGACTGGGGCTGCTGGGAGCTGCTCTACAGCACGCGCGGCACGGTGCTCGGCGTCAAGGGCACGACCAGCTACGCGCAAGGCGGTGACGGCCTGCAAGGCAGCCTCGTCACGGCGTACTCGACCGAGCACTACGGCACGCGCAAGGGTCTCAGCGGACACGTCGCCGCGGCCGGCACGATCGGTGGTGGCAGCGCCGGCAACGAAGGCAGTTTGAGCGCCGCTGTCGACTTCGGGTGGCGTGCACCCGTGGAGCGGCACAGCGGGCCGTTTCTGCGGGCAGGCATGAACGGGCTGCTCTTCGGCAACGCGCAGCTGCGTCTGTCCATCCTCGAGCCTGTGCAAGCGCGCCTGGGCTATCAGTTTCTCGACGGTGATGCGCTCTTCGAGTGGGGCCTCACCGCTGGCTATGCGGCGCTCGGTCGTTACCGTCCGGGTGATGAACGTCGACGCGCGCTGGGCGGCTCGCCCGAAGTCGGCGGCTACCTCGCGATGCACATGGCCAACTATCGGGTGGACGTGGGCATGATCCGCTTACCCGACGAGAGCAACCCGCCCGGCACGGCGCTCGACCTGCTGCGCGCCGCCGCCTGCTTCTACCCGCGGCCCGTCGCGGTGTGCGTGGATCTCTTCACGGTGACAGGCTCCGCGCGGCTCGCCCACGGCGGCTCGCGGGCCAGTCATGCGACGTACGCTGGGCTCACGCTCGGCCTCACTCCGTGATACGCGTCGTTGCAGCTGTCAAGGCTCTACCCGGGCCTTGCGTGCTGCGGGAGGTGGACATGGGCGGTGCCGTTCGTGCCTCGCGCAAGCCAGTGACCGACGGCGTCGGACAGCTCGCTGAGCGACAGCGGCTTGTAGAGCACGCCCCCCGGGGCCGCGTCGTACGTCTGCTTCTCGCCCGGCGCGAGGGGCGAGGGCGTCGAGGCGAGCGTTTGCTGCGAGGCCTGGCGCCGCCAGCCGGGCAGTGGTGCGGGTCACAATTCGTCGCCCGCAGGCCGGCGGGGTGCCCATGTGCGGCTCGCGGCAAGCGTGTCGGAGGCTCTCGTTCGGAGGCTTGGTGAGAATGCTAGCCTAATGATTACCGACACTTGTCTCCTGCCTGGCGACGTGCCTGCGCCGCGGTCGCCCGGATCGCAAAGAGTTTTGCGTTTGAGGTGCAAAGTTGTAGTATAAGTACAATCTGTGCCCTGAGATTTGTAAGAGGTCAGCCAGACAGTGTCCGGAGCGATCAGCAGTTGCGGAAGTGATGATGCGCGCGGCGCGAGCGCGCGGCTCGTGACTCGCCTGGCTCGCGCATCGACGGTGCTCGTGCTGCTCTTCGTCTCGGCGTGCGCGCTAACTCACGGCGCAGACACGCAGGTAGAGGTGTCGCGCGGCCCGATGGTGTTGGCGCCCGGCTGGGTCGCCGGCACCACGTGGCCGGCGGAGACCGTCGTCGCGCTCAACAGCGTGTACGCCCGAACGACCTCGCTCGTGTACGGTGACGTCGGCGTGATTCTCGCGAGCGGTGGGCCATTCTTGAACGGCACGGCCGAGCTGTCGATCGCCACCAACGCCGAGATCAAAGGCAACGTGCGTGCCGATGCAATTGACATGCAGGTGGCCGGGCACATTTACGGCAACGCCTCGTACAAGACGCTCACCGGTAGCGGCACGATCGACGGCACGAAGACCACGACGCTCACGACGCCGCTGCCGATCACCGTGGTGGCCGCAGCCAATTTCACCGCGGGCGCCACCAACGTCAACGTGACCGCGGGTGCGACGACGACGATCAGCGCTGGCAGTTTCAACTCGCTGGTCGTCAACGCGGGCACCAGGGCAGCGCCGTCGATCCTGCGTCTGGGCAGCGGAACCTACAACACCGGTAGCATCACGCTCGGTGACTTCGCGCGGCTGGAGTGCACCGGCAGCTGCCAGATCAACGTCAAGACTCGCGTCAGCGTCGCGACCTACGGCTACATCGGTCCGGGTAGCTCCAGCAGCACGAGCCTCAACATGAGCATGGTGAAGCTCTTCGTGGAGGGCACCAATGGGGTCGGCGTTCCGAGCGGTCTGCCTGCGGCGGTCGCGATCGGGCTGCGCTCCGAGCTCAAGGCCTTCACCTTCGTGCCCAACGGCACGCTCTCGCTCGGGCAGAGCGTCACGGGCGTCGGCAAGTTCATCGCCAAGGACGTCGACATCGGTGTGGACACCGAACTGATGACCGGCGCCAGCAACCAGCGCGTGCTGCTCACGGACTACGTCGTGGGCGCGTCGTGGCCGAGCCAGGTCATGACGGCCTGGAACAGCCTCGACGTGCTTTCGAGCACGGCGCTGACGGGCGACAGCGCCGTGATCATGGGCGGCAGCGGCACGTACCTGAATACGGCCGAGGCCGTGATCGGCACGAGCTCGACGTTGACCGGCAACCTCAGCGCTGGCTCGGTGATCATCAACTCCGGCGCCAAGGTCACGGGCGTGGTGAACTACAACACGCTCACCAACTCGGGCACGGCAGGCTCGACGGTCACCCCGGCGCAGCGACCGCTCGACATTCGCATCCCGGTGTTCCCGGTGATCAGCACGGGCTCGTCGAGCGTCACGCTGAAGGCCGGTGTGGATCAGTCACTTGCGCCTGGCAAGTACCGCACCATCACGCTGACCACGGGCACCGCCGCCAATACCACCGTGCTCACGCTCACCGGTGGTCTTTACGAGTTCCGCACGCTCACGATCGGCAACTATTCGTCGGTGGTGTGCGCGGCGGCCTGCGAGATCCATGTCAACACGCGGCTGACCTCCGGTGACAACTCCACGTTCGGGCCCGCGGCCGGCCTCGATCGCTCGAAGGTCACGGTGTACGTCTACCAGCTAATGGGCACGACCCCCGCGACGACGCCGTTCGCGGCGTCGTTCGGCGTGAACGACGTGGTGGATGCGTTCGTCTTCGTGCCTCGCGGGACACTCGAGGCCAAGACCGGCGCGACCATGCGCGGGCGCTTCGTGGCGCGCGACATCCGCCTGGGCAGCAGCAGCATCGACCAGCGCGCGGGCACGACCGAGCTTGCGCCGACGATTCAGCAACAGCCGGCGAGCCTGAGCCTGATCACCGGTCAGGCGGCGACGTTCAGCGTGGCGGCGAGCGGCACCGACGTCACGCTCCAGTGGAAGCGCAACGGCACGGCGATCAGTGGGGCGACGGGCGGCTCGTATACGCTCGCAAGCGCGGCGCGCACGGACTCCGGGGCGCAGTTCACCGTCACGGTCACCAATAGCGTTGGCTCTGTCACCAGCTCGGTGGCGACCCTCACGGTCAACGACTGCAACCCGGCTACCTACGTGCCCGTGCCCACCAGCTGTGGCGTTGGCGCCTGCGCGCGCACCGGAACGCGCAGCTGCGTGGCCGGCAGCGTGGTCGACAGCTGCGTGGCGGGTGCAGCGGCGCCGACGGACTCGACCTGCAACGGCATCGATGACAACTGCAACGGTCAGGTCGACGAAGGATACATCCCGGTCGCGACCACCTGCGCCACGGGCGCATGCGCCTCGACCGGCATGACCAGCTGCGTGGCTGGCACGGTCGTGGACAGCTGCACGGGCGCCGTGCCGGCTGCAAACGACGCGACCTGCGATGGACGAGACGACGACTGCGACGGCACGATCGACGAGGACTACGTGCCGATGGTCAGCAGCTGCGGCGTTGGCGCCTGCGCGGCCATGGGCGTGACCAGTTGCGTGGCGGGCGCGATCGTCGACAGTTGCAACCCCGGCACGCCGGCCGCCGTCGATGATACCTGCAACGGCATCGATGACGACTGCAATGGCTCCATCGATGAGGACTACGTGTCGCTGGTCACCAGCTGCGGCAAGGGCGCATGCAAGACGAGCGGTGTCACGGACTGCGTCGCCGGCGTGGTCCTCGACAGCTGCCGTGCAGGCACCGGCGCTCCCACTGATACCACTTGCGACGGCATCGACGACAATTGCAATGGCCTGGTCGACGAGGGCTATGTCTCCGTCGCAACGAGCTGCGGCGTGGGCGCTTGCGGCTCCACCGGTGCGACGAGCTGTGTAAGCGGCCAGGTGAAGAACAGTTGCAAGCCGGGCACGCCCGCGGCCACGGACGCGACTTGCGATGGTGTGGACGACAACTGCAATGGCACAGCGGACGAGGGCTACATCGCGCTCGCGACGAGCTGTGGCGTGGGTGCTTGTGCGGCGAGCGGAACCACCAGCTGTGTGAGCGGTGCGGTCAAGAACAGTTGCACGCCGGGCACGCCTGGAGCGAGCGACACGACCTGCAACGGCGTGGATGAGAACTGCAATGGCACGGCAGACGAAGGCTACGTGCCGTCGGCGACCAGCTGCGGCGTGGGCGCATGCGCGGCGACCGGTGCGACCAGTTGCGTGGCGGGCGCCGTGAAGAACGGTTGCACGCCGGGGACTCCGGCCGCGACCGACAAGACCTGCGACGGCATCGACGATAACTGCAACGGCACGGCCGACGAGGGCTACGCGCCAGTGTTGAGCAACTGTGGCGTGGGCGCGTGCGCTGCGACCGGCGCCACCAGTTGTGTGGCCGGCACAGTGCAGAGTAGCTGTCACCCGGGTAACCCGGCGCCCACGGACACGACATGCAACGGCATCGACGACAATTGCAACGGTTCGGTGGACGAGGGTTACGTGCCGGTAGCGACGAGCTGCGGCGTGGGTGCCTGTGCGTCGACGGGCGTGACGAGTTGTGTGACCGGCAGTGTGAAGAACAGCTGCACGGCGGGCACGCCCGCCGCGAGCGACACCACCTGCAACGGGATCGACGACAATTGTAATGGCTCGGTGGACGAGGGCTACGTCTCCACGCCGACGAGCTGCGGCGTGGGTGCCTGTGCCGCGACCGGTGCGACCAGTTGCGTCAGCGGCGCGGTGAAGAACAGCTGCACAGCGGGCACGCCTGCAGCGAGCGACACGAGCTGCAATGGGATCGATGACAATTGCAACGGAACGGTTGACGAGGGCTACGTGCCGGTGGCGACGAGCTGCGGCGTGGGTGCCTGTGCGTCGACGGGCGTCACGAGCTGCATGGCCGGCAGCGTGAAGAATAGCTGCACGGCGGGCACGCCCGCGGCGAGCGACACGAGCTGCAACGGGATCGATGACAATTGCAACGGAACGGTGGACGAGGGCTACGCTTCGGCGCCCACGACTTGCGGCGTAGGCGCGTGCGCGTCGACAGGCTTGCGGAGCTGCATGCGCGGCAGCGTGCACGATAGCTGTACCGCCGGCACGCCCGCAGCGAGCGACACCACGTGCAACGGCGTGGACGACAACTGCAATGGTTCGGTGGATGAGGGCTACGCGCCGGTGGCGACGAGCTGCGGCGTGGGCGCCTGCTCAGCGAGCGGCATCACGAGCTGCGTGAGCGGCAGCGTGCAGAACAGCTGTGTGGCCGGCACGCCCGCCGCGAGTGACACCACCTGCAATGGAATCGATGACAATTGCAACGGCTCGGTGGACGAGGGCTACGTGTCCGCCGCGACGACGTGTGGTGTGGGCGCCTGTACCTCGACGGGCGTCAGGAGCTGCGTCTCCGGAGGCGTGCACGACAGCTGCGCCGTAGGCACAGCCGCGGCGAGCGACACGACGTGCAACGGCGTGGACGACAATTGCAATGGTTCCGTGGACGAGGGCTATGTACCCGCGGCGACCAGCTGCGGCATGGGCGCTTGCGCGTCGAGCGGCGTCACCAGCTGCGTGAGCGGCAGTGTGAAGAACAGCTGCGTGGCAGGTGTGCCCGCGGCGAGCGATACGACTTGCAACGGCGTGGACGACAACTGCAACGGCTCGGTGGACGAGGGCTATGTGTCGCTGCCGACGAGCTGTGGGTCCGGCTCTTGCTCGGCCAGCGGCGCGACCCGCTGCGTGGCGGGCAGCGTGCAGAACAGCTGTGTCGTTCCGACTGCCGATGGCGACGGTGACGGTGTGCCCAACTGCTCGGACAACTGCCCGAACGTCGCAAACCCCGGCCAGCAGGACACCAACGGCAACGGCATCGGTGACGCCTGCGACTCGCCGGTGTCGGTCTCGGTCGCGGCTGGTGGCCAGCACAGCTGTGCGCTGTCGCAGGGCGGAACGGTCAACTGCTGGGGCTTGAATGGCGACGGCCAGCTTGGTGATGGGACCACCACCTCGGCGAACACACCGGTGGCAGTCGCAGGCTTGTCAGGCGCGGTGGACATCGTCGCGGGCTTTGCTCACAGCTGCGCGCTGCACGGCAGTGGCGCAGTGGCGTGCTGGGGCAGCAACGCTACTGGTCAGCTCGGCAACGGCAGCACGACCTCGGCTGCGGCCGCGGTCCCGGTCGCGGGCCTCTCCGACGCTGCGCAGATCGCGGCCGGCCACGATCACAGCTGCGCGATGCGCTCCACGGGCGCGGTGGTGTGTTGGGGCAGCAACGCCAGCGGTCAGCTCGGCAATGGCACGCTCATCGACGCCTCGCTGCCAGTTTCCGTGTCAGGCTTGCTCGATGCCACGCAGATCGCGACGGGCTACGGTCACAGCTGTGTGCTGCATGCGACTGGCACCGTGAGTTGCTGGGGCGCGAACTGGAGCGGTGAGCTTGGCGATGGAACGCTGACCGACTCTTCGGTGCCGGTCGCCGTGCCGGGCCTCTCCGATGCGGTGGAGATCGCTCTCGGAGACCTTCACAGCTGTGCGGTGCGCAGGACTGGCGCGGTGGTGTGCTGGGGCGCCAACTGGTACGGGCAGCTGGGCGACGGAACCACCAACGATGCGTCCTCGCCGGTGACAGTGGCGAACCTCGCCGATGCAACGCAGATCGAGGCCGGCGAGCTCCACACCTGCGCTCTGCGCAAGACCGGTGCGCTGGCGTGCTGGGGCTACAACGCGTATGGCGAGCTCGGTCATGGCGTCTCGGCTTACGATGCGACGCCGGTCGCGGTCTCTGGAGTGTCAGATGCAACGCAAATAGCTGCGGGCGACCTTCACAGCTGCGCGCTGCGTCGCACAGGTGACGTGACGTGTTGGGGTGACGACGAGAACGGGCAACTCGGCCACGGCGTGGGTGCGATCGAGAAGAAACCCACGCTGGTCACGGGTCTGTTAGGCGCGTCGATCGTGAGGCCCGGCTCCAGTCACAGCTGTGTGCTGCGCGGGGCAGGCGAGGTCGATTGCTGGGGCATCAACGGCGATGGCCAGCTCGGCGACGGCACCAGCAGCGATGCGACCTCTCCCACCGTGGTGTCCGGTTTGACGGATGCGCAGGCGCTCGCGGCGGGCTCCGACCACAGCTGCGCGCTGCGTGCCGGGGGCGCGGTGGTGTGCTGGGGCTACGGCCCATACGGAGAGCTCGGCAATGGCGCCATGAACGATTCTCTCACGCCGGTCGCGGTCTCGGGCGTGTCCAACGCGGTCGCGTTGGCCGTCGGTGATCTGCACGGCTGCGCGGTGCGCTCCACCGGTCAGGTGGCTTGCTGGGGCACGGGCACCGAGGGCGAGTTGGGCAACGGTGGCAGTGTCGACTCGGCCACGGCCGTGACCGTCTCCGGCATCTCGGATGCTGTGGCCGTCGGCGCAGGCGGGTCGCATACCTGTGCGGTGCGTTCGACCGGTGCCGTGGCGTGTTGGGGCCTCGGTGCGCACGGGCAGCTCGGCAACGGCGCGCGGGCCAACTCGACGACACCAGTGGTGGTGTCAGGCATCTCGAATGCCGTGGCCGTGGATGGCGGCGATCTTCACACCTGCGCGCTTCTGTCCTCGGGCCAGGTGCGGTGCTGGGGCGCGAACACCATGGGGCAGCTTGGCAACGGTACGCTCAGTGGCTCGCTCACACCCGTGGCCGTATCCGGGATCTCCAACGCCGTGGCGATCGCCATCGGCTCCGACCACAGCTGCGCTCTACTCGCCAGCGGCGGCGTGTCTTGCTGGGGCGGAAACGCGAACGGTCAGCTCGGCGATGGCACCACGACGCAGGCGACGACGCCCGTCGCGGTCTCGGGCCTGGCCTCCGTGATCTCGCTGGGCGCAGGCTTCTACGACACCTGCGCGGTGCGCTCGGCGGGCGATGTGTTGTGCTGGGGCGACGGCACCGGCGGCAAGCTTGGTAACCTCTACCCGTGGTCGAGCGCGCCAGTGGCGCTGCTGTGGGCGGCGGTTCCGTAGCGCAGCGCCAGGGTCCGCCAGGGTCGCTGTACGCGCGGGTCGCGACCGTCAGCTGTGCCAGGTGACGAGCTTGCGCTGAGCCGCGAGGATCAGCCTGGAACCAGCGAGCCCGAGCGCGCCGGTGAGGAAGATCGTCGTGTACAGCCGCGGCGCGTCGTAGGCGATCTGGGCGCTGAGCGCGCGGGTGCCGAGGCCGTGCGGCGCGCCGACGAGCATCTCGGTCACGACGGCCACGATCAAGCCGTTGGTGACGGCCTGACGCAACGACAGCAAGCAAGCGGGCATCAGCTCGTAGAGGTAGAGCCAGCGCAGCAGCTGCAACGGCGTGGCTCGCATCGCCCGCAGGGTGCGCAGGCGCTCGTGGTGCACGGAGGCGACTGCGTCGGAGACGTGCAACGCGACGATCAACGCGGCAGCCCAGGCGACGGCCAGCACGCGCGCGCTTTCGCCGTAGCCGAGGCTCAGGAGCAGGAGCGAGAACACGAAGAGCGGCGGCACCGCGCGCAGGAAGTCGAGCGTGGGCTCCATGCGCTGCCGGCGTGCACCGGCAAGTCCGACGCTCGCGCCGAGCAACAGGCCGGCGCACAAGCCCAAAGACACGCCTGCGGCAACGCGCGCTGCGCTGGCGGCGACGTCGGCGAGCAGCGAGCCTGCGCGCAGGTCCGACAGCGCCGTGCGCGCGATGGCCCAGGGGCCAGCCACGGCCCGGTGCCGCAAGATGCCGGTGTCCGCGAGCAGTGACCACAGCCCGAGCCCGAGCCATGTGCCAAAGTGAGTTTTCTGCCAAGGCCGTCTGCGCGGCGGGTTCTCTGGTGTGCGTGACTGGTTCATGGCGCGCTCGCGGCGCTTGCGCCGCTCGTCGTGTCACGCGCGCGGGTCAGCAGGACGCTGCGCTCGGCCAGCTCCGCGACGTCGTCGGAATCGTGGGTGACGAAGATGAGTGCCGGGCCGCTGACGCCGCCGGTCGTGCGGGCGAGCACCTGCCGCAGGTGCGCGCGTGCGGGAGCATCGAGCGCGGAGAACGGCTCGTCGCACAGCAAAAGCCGCGGTCGTGCGATCAGCGCGCGCAGCAGCGCCGCGAGCTGCCGCTGCCCGACGGAGAGCTGGGCAGGGCGCAGTGACAGCGGCAAGCTGTGTTGCGGATCGAGTCGGTCGCGCACCTCCTGCACGGCTGTCTCGATGCTGTGGCGCGGCGCACCCAGTAAGCGCAACGGCAACGCAACGTTGTCGCGCACCGAGAGCCAGGGCAACAGACTCGCGCCCGGGTCCTGCGGCACGAAGCCGACCTCGGGTGACGGCGGCCGCTGGCCCAGCACCGTGACCGTACCCTTGCGCAGCGCTCGCAGGCCGAGCAGGACATCGAGCAGGGTCGACTTGCCGCAACCGTTTGGGCCGCGCACGGCCACGCGCTCGTGCTCACCGACCTGCAACGACAGCCCCGAGAAGATCGTCTGCTCGCCGCGCACGACCGTGGCGTCGTGCAGCTCGACTGCGTTCACGGCGCGCTTGGTCCGGCCGAGAGCAAGACGCCCTTGGCGTCGACGGTCGTGTCGAGGATGCCGAGCTTGGTTTCGGTTGCGAGCTCCTGCGTCAAGCGGGCGTCGCTGAGCTCGGCGCTGCGCAGGTAGCTGGCCGGCGGGTAACGGTCGACGTGCGGGCGCTCGGCCTCGCGTGCGAACGGTGCGAAGAGCTTGCGGGCCGCGGCCTGATCGCTCGTGATGAAGGCGATCGCCTCGTCGAGTGCAGCCACGAGCGCAGCCGCTTGCGCAGGCTGTTCTTGCACGAAGCGCGGCTGCAGCATGAACGAGCCGAACCAGGTGGGCTGGCCGGTCACGTCGACGAGCGGGGCGCTCGGGCCGAAGCTCTCGGCGATGCCGGTGGCGATCGCGGTCGTGGCCATCGGATCGTTGGTGAAGAGCGCGTCCACGACACCCTCGGCCAGGCTGCTGACTTGCTGCGGGGGTGCGAGCGGGATCACCGTGACGTCGGCAGGTGTGAGGTGTGCATGTGCCGTGATCGCCGCGAGCCACTTCTGGTAGGCGAGCGTGGGCAGCACGCCCACGCGCTTGTTGCGCAGGTCCGCGATCTTCTGGATCGCCGCGTTGCCACGTTTCTTGAGCAGGTAGCTCACGGGGTGGGCGGCGTCCTCGATCATGGCCGTGGCCAGCCGCACGTGCGCGTGGCTGCGCGCCGCCGCGGTGAACACGATCGGCAACGCGGCGTAGCCGCCGGCCACGATGCGGCCGTCGAGCACCTCTTCGACCAACGGCTGCGCGGTCTCGTAGCGCTTGAGCTTGACCGTCAGGCCGTGCGCGCGAAACAGCCCGCGTGCCTCGGCGACCAGCACCGGCAGGCTGATGCGCAGCGCGCTGTAGCCGATCTCGAGCTCGGCGGGCGGTGGAGTGGGCGTGGCCGCTGCGGGGGGCTGGGACTTGGGCATGTCGTGCGGTGCGGGGCTTTCGGTCTGCGTGCGCTGGCAGCCAGACGCGAGGGCGAGTGGGACGAGCAAGAGGGTCGTGACGAGCGAGCGCGTGATCATAGCGAGGTTCTCGTTTCCGGATCTATGGGTGTGGCTTGCAAACGACGTGCAGAGGCGGAGAGCTCGCAGGCCAGCGTGCAGGCGTAGCGCCGCGGGCCCACAGCGTACTCCGGTTGCAGTGCCTGCCGCCGGGGCAAGCCGGCCAGTGCTTCTGGCAGCGAGACGCCCATGGCCTGGCACGCCGCCTGCGCCTCGGCGCTAGCGCGCGCCTGCGCGGCTGCGATCTGCAACACCAAACGGCTCTCGCGCGTGGCGACCGCGTCCTCGGAGACTTCGAGCGCGAGGAACGCTACGTCGTCGCCGAGCACGCGCGGGACGATGCCGTCGCACACGCCGCTCGAGGGAATGCAGCCGAACGACTTTACGGAGATCACCGCGTGGGCACGCTGCTCGAACCGCGCGCGCGCGGCCAGACCCACCTCGACGTGGCCATAGCCGCCACGCCACGACGCAGGCAAGTAGGGTGCAGCCCAGCTCGCGAGCTGCTCCACGTCGGGGAAGTCCACCTCGTGCATGCCGAGCACCGCGCAGGCTCTGGCGTAGCGTGCGCCGATGTCCGCCGCCGTCAGCGGCGGCGTGGCAGGCTCGCAAGGCGCGTGCGCGTGAACCTTGCGCAGCGGTGGCTGGCTGCGTTCCCAGAGTCGATAGGCGAGCCAGAGCGCGAGCGGCGGCACCTCCACCTCGACCCCCGCGTCGCCGAGCACCCGGGCGAGCTGGCTCTGGGCATCCCCGTCGACGTGCAGCGACCAGGGCTCACCGATCAGCACCATGCGCGCCTGCGCCTCGCGCGGGCGCAACGCCAGAGCGTCGTGCCATGCTGCGTGGCGCGCGAGCGCAACCAGTGGCGCGAGCCCGCCGCGGATGGCGGCGGCGACATCCACGGCCGCAGCGGTCCACGCGGCGTCGAGCTGCTCTGGCGCCTGCACCTGCGACCGCAGGCGGCGCTGCGCCAGCAGCAGCGCGTCTCCGGCGAGCAGTGCGTCGAGCAGATCTGACGCGGCGGCGTCGCCGAACGTCTCGAGCAAGCGCGGCCAGTCCTGCTCGACCATCCACAGCGGACCACCGCCGTGCTCGCGCAGCAACTGACGATAGGTGCTGGCGAAGAGCGCGTAGCGGCACGGCCCGCAGCTAGTGGCAGAGAGAAACGCGAGCGGCTGGCTCTGCGCGCCCCGAGCGCGGCGCAAGAGCGCGCCGGCGGTCGCCAAAAGCGGCGCGCACTGCCCACGCGGCAAGCTGGCCCGGCCGAGGCGCATGGCCTCCCGATCGAGCGCACCGAGCGGCTGCGTGTCACCAAAGCGCGACAGCACCGCGGCCAGCAGATCGTCGTAGGGGAAGCCGAGCCCACCCACGAGCGTCGTGCTGCGTGCAAGCTCGGCGCTCAGCATGAGGCTTGGTCCAGTGCGGGCGTCGCTCTCGCGCGCAGCGCTCGTGCCTCGTAGCGCTGCACGGCAGCCAGAAAAGTCTGCACGCGCAGCGCGAGCGACGCCGTGGGCCGGTCTTCGTCGAGATCGTGCACGTAGAGCGCGGGTTTGTCGGCGGCACCGAGTGTTCGTTGCAGCATGCCGAGCACGGACGCATCCTGGCCACAGCGAAAGCTCGAGAGGTCCACCGCCACGAGGTTGGGATGAGCGACGACCGCGCGCGCGGCCCAGACCTTCTCCGCGCAGCCGGAGTTCGTGCTCTCGGCCAGCACACCTGACAGATCGCGCAGCGCCGCCGCCCCGAGCGGCAGCGAGCCGATGCCGAGCACGGGCATGCCGTGCGCCGCGAGTTGGGTCGAGATGCCGTGACTCACACCCGGGTCCGCGTGGTAAGGACGCGCCAGCACGACGGCCACTGCGCGCCCGCGCCGCTCGGCATCGGCCAGCACGCGCGCACCGCGCGCCCTGCGCCGCTCGAAGCCCTGACGTGCGAACGCCAGCGCTCGCTGCACGGCCGCCTGGTGCTCGTCCCGAGTCAGCCCGAGCCAGCGCCCGAGACCGGCATAGAGCTGCTCTTGCGCCTGGGCCGGCTCGGCCAGACACAGCTCGCTGCTGATGGCGGCGATGCCACGAGCGCCCAGCACGTCGCCCTCGCGGCCGAGCGCCGCGAGCGCCGCATAACCGCAGGCGGTCACGATCGGGCACGCGGCGCAGTCGGCGGTGCCCGTGGTGACGACGCTGGCATGCGTGACGGCGGGCAGAAAGAGCGCGTCGAACGGGTGCTGCGCATGCATCCGCAGCAGGGCATCGACGTGCGCGTGCACCAGCTTGGCCGGAAAGCACGGATCGTTCATGCCGCGTCGCGCACCGTCCTGAAAGAGCGCGGCCGAGGTGGTGGGGCTCCACAACACGTGCTCGCGCGGCATACCTGCGGCTTCGAGATAGCCGAGCACCAGAGGCGCCGCGCGGTACATGCACATCACCCGCGGGATCGCGAGCACCGGCCAGCTGCGCTCGCGTCGTGGCACGAGCGACAGGCTGTGGTCGCGCGTGGGCCAGCGAAAGAGTTGCGTGGCATCGGCGCCAAACAGATCCGGCGCGTGCCCGCGGCCACGATGTGCGGTGGAAGCCTCCTCGGCGCCGCGCTCGCAGGCGTTGCCCTGCAGCCACGAGCGGCGCTTGCTCGCGCCTTCGTCGAGCGTAACGCGCGAGCGTTCGCAGCCCAGCGTGCAGCGCTCACAGCGCAGCGACGCATCGGCTTGCACGTGCAGCTGCAGCGTGGCGAGCCGAGACAAGCCACGAAAGCGCGTGGCCGCGCGCGTCGCGGTGACGTGCGCGCACGCCAGCAGGGCCGCGCCAAGCGCGCCGCACAGCTCGGGCGTGGGATGCATCACGACCTCGCAGCCTGCAACGCGCGCGTGCAGGTACTTCGCCTGCGCGAAGGCTGCGGCGAGATTGCGCTGCGCGCCGCCGCACAGCACGAAGCGCGTGCCCAGCTGCTCGGGTGGCCGGGGCACCACGAACTCCCAGACGTTGCGCGCCAGCGTCCACGACAGCCCCGCGAGGATCTCGTCCACCTTGTAGCCGTCGCGCGCGAAGGTCACCCGATCGCTGTCCATGAACACGGCACAGCCCACGGAGAAGCGTGGCGCACGCGTTGCCGCCAGCGCTCGCTCGGCGAAGTGCTCCGGTTTCACTCCCATGTCGAGGGCCGAGCTGGCGAGAAACGCGCCGTGCCCGGCCGAGCACTGATTGGATACGAAGAACTCCGCGACATCGGCGCCCTGCAAGCGCATCACCTTGATGTCGGTGCCGCCCACGTCGACGACCACCTGCGCTTGCGGGAAGGCCGCGCGTGCACCTGCGGCATGGGCCAGTGTCTCGACCGGGGCGATGTCAGCGCCGAGCAGCGGCCCCAGCAGCGCAGCGCCGTAGCCCGTGACGCCGAGCGAGCACACCACGAGTTGGCTGTGGGCCTTGCGCGCCTGGTCGAAGAGATCACCCAGGCGGGCACGTGCGTCGTCGAGCGGTCGGCCGGTGCTCGGCCCGTAGCTGCTCGCCAAGAGCTGCCCGTCGCGATCGATCGCCACACACTTCATGCTGGTCGAGCCCGCGTCGATGCCCAGGTGCACGTCGACCGCGCCGCTCGGCAAGCACGCGGGCGGGTCTTGACGACGCAGCGCCGTGAGCAGGCTGCGATCGTCGCCGTCGGACAGCAGTCGATCGTCGGCCTGTGCGTCCGCCGTGGTCATGTGCACGCTGACCGCGGCGCGTCCCTGCACAAGCGCGTGGTGAGCGGCGCCGAGCGCCACGTACAGATCGCCGTCGCGCGGTGCATCGATCGGACCGCTCGCCACGCCGCGCTGCTGCCAGAGCGCGTGCAGAGCCTCGCGCCAGGCTTCGACCAAGAGCGGCCAGTGCGCATGCGGGCCACCCAGCAGCAGCAGCGGCGGCGCGAGCAGCCGGCCACGTGTGAGCACCGCGAGGTTCTGCACCACGATGGCTCGCGCCAGCGCGCTCATGGCCGCGTCGTGCGAGGCCCCGGACTGCAGCAGATTGACGATGTCGGTCTCCGCGAACACGCCGCACTTGGCCGCGACCCGCAGATTCCCGCACAGCCGCAAGAGCGCCAGTGCCTCGCTTGTCATGCCAATGCGCCGCGCGATCCGATCGATGGTCGCGCCCGTGCCCGCGGCACAGCGGTCGTTCATCTGCACGTCGTCGCCCGCGAGCCCGCTGCCGAGGAAGATCACCTTCGCGTCCTGGCCGCCCAGCTCGACGATGCTCTTGCACTCGGCGTGACGTTCATGCACGGCGAGGGTCAGCGCGTGCACCTCGTGGATCGGGGTTGCGCCCAGCTCGCTCGCCAGGGACAGGCCGATCGAGCCAGCGATGCCACAGCGCGCCAGCTCGAAGCGCTCGCGAGCGCGAGCCGCCAGCCTCTGTGCAGCCTGGCGCGCGCGGCCCGCGTGGCGGACCCGCTCCGCGTGCAGCACCTCGCCCGACTCCGCGATGACCACGGCTTTGGCGGTGGTCGAGCCGATATCGATGCCCAGGATGCCCAGCATGGTTGCTCCCCGGCAGAGCCTCGGTCGGGGTCAGCGCCTGGTGATAGAGGATGCACGAACGCTACGTTGCGTCACTTGCGGATGCGCAACCCCCGAACACCCTCGCATCCGGTCTACTGGTAGCCATGCGAGTCCCCAAAGCGCGCGTGGTCGCGAGCGCCGCTTTGCTGGTGCTCGTCGGCTTCGCCCGGTCGCCCGAGAGCCTCGGCGACACGCTGCTCGACGACACGCGTCACGCGTTCCCGGCCACCCACAAGTGGTTCGGCATGGTCGCCGATCTGCAGATCGACCAGAACGCCAACTCGGAGCTGGTGCCGGTGTTCTCGTCGCTGCGCTCCTCGCTGGTGCGCAACTCCGACGGCGCGGGCCAGAGCCTCTCGCCACGCCTGCCCGCACGCGCCGACGGCGCTCACACCATCGCGCTCGACGGTGCACCGGGCTTCTGGGTGCGAACGCGCGAGCTCGACGCGCAGCCCGTGCGCGCGCAGCTCGCCAGCGGCGTCGTCGTCTACCCCGCGGCGATCGCGGGCGGCGACTTAATGTACAAGCTCACCCCCACGCACGTGGACGAGTACCTGTATCTGGCTGCGCCACCGCCGAGCCTGCTGAGACGCGCGTCCGTGGAGCTGGGTCCGGCCGTGCTCGAGCTGCGCGAGGCCAGCGGTCGCGTCGAAGCCGTGGACGCGCAGGGCACCGCGCGCTTGCGCGTGAGCGCACCGTTCGCGCGCGCCGCCGATGGCACGCGTCGACAGGGCACGATCCACTTGCAGGCGGGCGTGCTGGTCAGCGAGCTCGACTTGCAGGGCCTCTTGCCACCTTTGCTCGTCGACCCCGACTGGTCGACGACGGGCACGATGACAGTGGGTCACTGGTCGGATGCGGCGTTCTTGCGGCCCGATGGCAAGGTGATGGTCGTCGCGGGCTGTGCGCTCACCGGCTGTCCTTCGAGCTACGCGCAGTCCGGCTGCGGACAGGTGCTCGCCGACACGGAGGTGTGGACTCAGAGCACGGGCACCTGGACCGCAGGCCCGCCGCTGCAAACCGCGCGCTACGCGTTCTCGAGCACGCAGCTGGCCGATGGCGACGTCCTGGTGGCCGGTGGCTGCACGGTGCCCGGCTGCACCGAGCAGACCGCGAGCGCGGAGCGTTTCGATCGGACGCTGGGCCAGTGGCAGCCCGCAGGCACGCTCGCGTCGGCCCGCGCCAACAGCGCCACGGCGTTGCTGCGCGACGGACGCGTGCTGGTGATCGGTGGCTGCGCGGGCAGCAGCTGCGTCGCCACGGTCGACCGCTACGATCCCACCAAGCAGACCTGGGACGCGGCGGCTGCACTGCCTACGGCACGTGGCTTCGGCGTGGCCACGCTGCTCACCGACGGTCGCGTGCTGCTCAGCGGCGGCTGCACCGACAGCGCGTGCGCGACGCAGCTGCGCGATGCGCTGCTCTATGATCCGAGCAGCAACACCTGGAGCGCCGCCGGACTGATGTCGAGCGTGCGCGCAGGTCACACGGCGACCCTGATCGGCGACGGCCGCGTGTTGGTCGTGGGCGGCTGTGCCGATGCGGCATGCAAGGTCACGTTGCCCAGCGTCGAGCTCTGGTCGGCAGCCAACGGCGGCGGATCCTTCAGCGCCGGACCGACCATCCCCGGCGCACGCCACAACCACACCGCCACCTTGCTCGACACCGGCGAAGTGCTGATCGCCGGCGGGGCGAGCGGCGCGTCGAGCTCATTGCCCAACGCCACTGCCTATGTGCCGTCGCTCGACCGCTGGCTCGACGTCGAGCCGATGAACATGGACCGCGCCTACCACGTGGCCGTGCTCCTGCCCAGCCACGACGTGATGCTCGGTGGAGGCTGCAACCTGACGACGTGCATGCCCTGGTGCGAGCTGTTCTCGCCCAAGCGCCTGCCGATGCTGGAGTCAGCGCCGCCCCCGCTCCAGAGCGATGGCGGCGTGGCGAGCACCACGGATGCAGCGACCTCGGGCGGCGCTGCTGGCACGCTGGCAGGTAGTGCCGGCGGCAGTGCGTCCGGTGGCGGCTCAGGAAGATCTGGCGGCACGCAGCAGACGACCGGTGACGGCGGCGTGTCGACGTCGCAAGCCAAGCCAACGACGCCGCATCCAGCGCGCTACCGTTCGGGCGCCGCCAAGTGCGCGACCGACGACATGCAAGAGCTGGCGTGTCCACAGACGGGCTGGCCGTGGCAAGACGCCGACTTTCAGCCCAACGCGCGCGTACTTTCCCAGAGCGCAGCCGACGAAGTCTCGGACCCGAGCACGCACTTGCTGTGGCAGCGCGACGACGACGGCAAGACCTACGATCACGAGCAGGCGAGCGCGCATTGTGCGCAGTTGGTGAGCAAGCGGGGCAAGCAGGGCAGCTGGCGGCTACCCAGCGTGGTCGAGTTGATGACGCTCACCGACTACGGACGCAACACCCCGAGCATCGACCCGATCTTCACGCACACCCAGCCCAACAACTACTGGACCAGCACGCCCGTGGCGTCGGGCACCACGCAGAGCTGGACGGTCAAGCTCGACTTCGGCGAGGTCATTCCGGTCGGCGCGGCCAAGCTGCTCAACGTGAAGTGCGTGCGCGACGAAGGCGACAGCCTGTTTGGTCCTGACCGCCTGCGGCAAGCTGGGTCACTCGTGGCCGATGGCGCGGTCGTGCGCGACGAGCAGACGGGTCTCGAGTGGCAGCGCAAGGACGACGGGGTACGTCGTTCGTGGCAGGACTCGCTCGCGTACTGCGCGGGGCTCTCGCTCGCCGGCAAGGACGACTGGCATCTGCCCAACGCCTTCGAGCTGCGCGGCCTGATCGAGTACGGCCAGGCCAAGACGGCCGGACCCGTGATCGACCCGGTGTTCCAGGCGCCCAAGCCCGACATCTACTGGACCGCGACGCCCAACGATGGGATCCCAACCCTGAGCTGGAGCGTGAGCTTCAACCTCGGCGTGGTCGATGGCGTTACTGTCAGCGGCATCACTTACGCGCGCTGCGTGCGTCACATTGCGTCCACGGGCTCGAATAGCTCGCACCACCCCGCATCGGGTTGCAGCTGTCGGATCGCGCGTGGCTCGCGCCCGCGCGATACGGTGTTCGGCCTGGGCCTGAGCTCGGCCCTGCTGCTCGCGGCGGCATTACGATTGCGCTCGCGCAGGCGTAACGCCGCCGCGCCTCACAGATAGCCGAGCGTGTGCAGCTGCTGCGCCGTCTGACGGTTGAGGGCCTTGCGCTGGCCGTTGGCGTCGGTGGCCTGTCGGTTGCCGCGCGGGTGAGCCTGCCAGTACCCCGTGAGCTTGCTGCGCAGCTGCTCGACGATGTCGGGGTGCGCCATGGCGATGTCGTGGGCCTCGGCGGGATCGCTGCGCAGATCGTACAAGAGCGTCGTGCCGTTGTGCCAAACGACCAGCTTGTAGCCGCCCCAGCGCACGGCGGACAGCGGCCAGCGCAGGTCGCCCAGATCGTGCCGGAAGTCGAGCTGTGCGAGGTGCAACGTGGTGTAGTAGGGGTAGTCCTCGGCGAACGTCGTGTCGCGCGGATTGGGCAGTGAAATCAGGCTCTGGCCGCTGCCTAGCCGCGTGTCGAGCCCGCCGAGATCGAGCAGCGTGGAGGCGATGTCGACGCTCGAGAACGCGCCCGGGGTACGCGCATGCACGGCAACGCGGCTGGGCGCGCGAATGATCAGCGGCACGTGAATGAGCTTGTCGTTGAGCGCGAACTGGTGGCCCCAGCGGCCGCCTTCGCCGAGGTTCTCGCCGTGGTCGGCGGCGATCACGACCGCGAGCTGGTCGAGAACGTAGTGACTCGACACCACGTCCGTCAGCTGCTGCAGCATGGCGTCCTGGTAGCGAATGCCGTTCTGGTACAGCGCGCGGATCACGTCTTGCTCGAACCCGGCCGAGCGCCCCATCACGTGCCACATCTGCTCGTTGTAGTGGCGCAGCGCGCGGATCCCATCGATCTCACCGATGCCCTTGGGCATGTGGTGGAAGGCGATCGGGCTCACGTACGGCTCGTGCGCCTCGAACAGGTTCAGGAAGAGGAAGAACGGCTTGTCCTGTTGTCGCTGCGACATCCACTGATCGATCGCGCTTACGGCTTCGCTTGCACCGCGGTCGATCCAGCGCGAGAAGCCGAGGCCCGTGTGACGCATCAACCAGGTCAAGCTGAGATCGTCGTAGGCAGGGGTGAGCGCCACGTTGGTGGTGAAGCCCTGCATCATGTTGGTAACCGCGAGCCAGCCGTTACCGTAGAACGCTGCCGTGTCGTAGCCCTTGGCCTTGAAACGCTCGGCCACGGTCTCGAAGCGATCGTCGAGCCAGCGCTGACCGCCGAACCAGCACTCGTGCTCGCGCGGTGACAGCCCGGTGAAGAACGTGGCGTGCGAAGGCAAGGTCCAGGGCGCCTCGCTGATCATCTCTTCGTAGAGCGTGCCCTCGCGCGCCAGGCGATCGAACACGGGCGTGGCGTTCGTGCGCGCGCCGTAGGCCCCCAACGCGTCGGCACGCGTGGTGTCGAGCACGACGAAGATCACCGAGCCCTTGGGCGGCGTGATGCGCTTGGCGGGCGCGGCGTGAAACGTTGGCAGCGTGGCCAGCGTGCACGCGAGCCACGCGACGGGCGCCGCGAGTGGCAGGGCGCGCGGCAGGCGCAGCAGCGACAGCCCGGCGAGCACTGCGGCACCGGCGGCTGCGGCCAGTGCGAGCGGCAGCGCATGGCTGCGCCACGTCGACAATGCGACCGTGCAGCAGAGCAAGATGGGTACGCACAGCAACGCCAAGTTATGTGCACGTTGCAGCGCGGCGTCGCTCGGCGAGCTCGGCACGAGCTTGCCGACCAGCGCACCGGCGCACAGCGAGGCTATCGGCAGGCTGACGACCGTGGCCTTCAGCAGAGTTCCGACGTCGGAGGCATCGAACAGGGCGCCGACGTAGATCGAACAACCGAGCCACGTGCACGCGACGAACACGCTGGCCGCGGCGCCGAGCGACCAGGCTGGCCCAACGAGCACGTGCGGCCTGCGCAGCACGCGGCGCGTGAGCATGCAGGCAGCGGCGGTCAGAGCCAGAAGAGCAGCCCCGAGCAGCATGCTCGAGCACATCGCCGCGAGCGCATCGGCTGGCCCGACGGTCTTGTCGAGCAGCTCGAGCTCGAGCAGCTGCGCGCTGCCGGCTCCCGCGCAGCCAGCGAGCAGCGCGTAGCCGAGCGCGGTGGTCGTGGTCAGATTGGCTGTTGCCGCGTTGGTCATCGAGTTGCATCTCCGCGAGCGAGCCGCGCGCCTGCGACGCGCGCCACGACGATCGGGTGTTCGTTCGCAGGCTCGACGTACAAGCGCTCCAGCTGCTCCCACGGGATGGCGTTGCGAAAGATTCGCGCGCCATCCCACTGCGCTTTGTACGGGAACGTCAGGTCGGGCGCATCCACGTCGATCAAGTAATCGATGTGCTCGGCGCGCAGATAGTCCATCACCGGGGTGCGTGCGCGCAGCTGGCCGAGGTAGCTGCGATCGTTGGCGAGTCCGTCGAGGTTCACGACAGGGTGCCCGGTGAAGTAACCGAGCTGGCCGGCGTTCCACGCGCCGATGCGCGCGTCGATTGGCAGATGTGTCGCCACCCACTGCATCACCGGCAGCCGCCGGTTGTGTAGACACACCAGCGACTCTCCAGCGAAAGGCTGCGCCGCTTCATGGATGTGCAGGCCCAGCAGCACGAGCAACGCAGCGGGCAGCACGCGCAGCCGGACCGACGGTTGCGCGGGCGCCGTGCTCAGCGCGTCGAGGGCCACCGCCAGCGCGATGATGACAGTGATCAGCAGAAACCCGTAGTAGTGCACCGTGACATGGGCGAAGTAGCTGATACGCAGCACCACCATGGCCACATGCAGCACGTTGACAGCGGTGAGGAACGACAGGAAGCGCAGCAGTGGTCGCCGTTCGGGCACGCGCGCCGCGGCGCGCAGGCCGAGCACGAGCACGAGCCCGGTGCTGCCCAGCGCGAGCAGCCCGAGAGCACCGAAGAGCGAACGATGGTCGGCGCGCAACGCGTTGCTGACGAGATCGACCAGCGGCGCCAGCAGCATCTCGACGAACCAGAAGACGTGCCCGGCGAGCGCGACGCGCAGCGGATAGGCATCGAAGTGCCGGCTGGCATACAGCGCCTTGACCGCGCCCGAGATCGGCGTGGGTGTGCCCGCCAAGGCTTCGCACGCGACCACGTACGCGATGGCAGCGACCGCCGGCGGCGCAGACAGCAGGCAGATTTCGCGCATGAACGCCGACGTCGACCCGCCGGTCGTACGGCGCGCAGACCAGACCATCACCGCCCACAACGCCATGGCGATCAGCGCCGCGTCGAGCCGATTCCAGAACAAGAGGCCTAGCAAGCTCCCGCGCGCGAGCAAGGTCAACGCCGGGGCGGGCTGCGCGGCGTGCAGCGCTCGCCAGGCGCTGCCAGTGGCCAGCAGCAGCAAGAGCACCTGCAGCGAGTATTCCATGCCCATCATGGTTGGCACCAGGCCCACCATGAAGCCCGCCCACAGCACCTGGCAGAGCGCAGCGACGCGCCGCGATGCGAGCGTGCCCGCGAGCCTGCCGAAGGCCACGCCCGCGCCCAGGTTGAGCAGCGCGCACAGCACCAGGATGGCGTGCAAGAAGGTGACGCGATCTTTCACGAGCAGCGCGAGCCCACACAGCACGCCTTCCCACAGCAGTTGCACCCCGCTGGTGCGGTGGATGCCGTCGAAGGAGAGCAGGCCGTGGTCGGCGAAGTTGCGCGCCGACTGAAAATAGTAATAGGCGTCGTCCATCCTGAGCAGGAACCTGTTCAGGAAGGGCAAGGGCAGAAGCGCACAGCACAGCTGGTATGCGAACGCCGCGAGCAGCGTCACCCAACCGGTTGCATGCAGCCAAGTACTTGTTTTCGTGGGCTCTGTGGCTCGGCGGGTGGTCATCGAAGGTGAGCTCGCGGCGGAGTTTAGGAGTGGGGCTGGGGGGATGCAAGGCAGCGGCGCGCTCGCAGCGGCCGCTGGCGCACCGGCAGCGCGCTGGCTTGCTCGGTGGCGCGGCTGGCGCGCCGAACGGCCCAAGCCGCGCGTGAGCGCGCAGCTCAGTAGACGAAGTGTCGCTTGAGCAGCAGCCAGTGCTTCTCGAATGCGTGGTACGACACGAAGGCCAGCGCGTACGAGAGTCCCACCACGGCGATCGCACAGGTGATCTGCGTGAGGAACGCGGAATGCAGCCGCGCCTGCAAGTACTGCGGCACTGCGCGGCGGCCCGCCACTTCGACGATGGGGTAGTGCAGCAGGTAGATGGCATAGCTGTAGCGCCCCACGCTGCCCAGCAGCGAACCCGACAGGCTGCGGCAGAGCCACGAGCGTGCAGGCGCCGCCAGCGCCAGCAGCAAGAGCGAACCGTAGCAGAGCCCCAGCAGCGACACGCCGAGGCTGAGCACCGTGGGACTGCGCGCATCGAAGCGCTCGACGCTGCAGCCGACGGCGGCGAGGCCCAGCACGGCGACTGCGAGAGTGCGACGCGCTCGCTGCACGAGCACCCCGGCGTTGCGCTCTGGCGCACGCAACCACAGCGCCAGCAGCCCGCCGATGGCGAATAGATCGATCCGAGATGGCATGAGCGCGAAGGCCGCCGAGCTCTGCGACGCGAGCAAGAGCGCGATGCGCAGCCCCAAGCCGAGCACGATCATCACCATGCACACGCGGCGAGCGTGGCGTCGCAGCACAAAGAGCACGGCCGGCCACACCAGGTAGAACTGCTCCTCCACCGCGAGCGACCAGAAGTGATCGAAGTAGCGTGGCACGGTGTCCCAGCCATGGGTTAGAGCCACGGCCACGTTCAGCCCGTAGCCCCACAGCCAGAGCTGGCGCTGTACGGCGACGCGCTCGAAGCTGCCTGACAGCTCCGGCAGAATCACGAGGAAGAGCAGCAGCGCCGCGTAGTAGAGCGGGAAGATGCGCAGCGTGCGGCGTGCGTAGAAGGTACCAAAGTAGTGCTTCGAGCCCATGCCGTCGGCGAGGCCGCCGGTGATCAAGAAGCCGGAGAGCACGAAGAACAGCTCCACGCCGCCCCAGCCGTTGCGGCAGACGTGCCGGAACACCCAGGACGCGGCGGAGTCGCCGCGCGGCGTCACGCGGTTGACGTGGTAGAGCACGACCATGAGCACGGCCACGCCGCGGATGCCGTCGAGCACCGGGACCTGGACGGCTCGCACCAGGCGTGCGGCGTTGGCCTCGAGCGTGCTGTGCCCGGCGTCGGGCTCGTTGCGTGCGTCCACCTCCATCGCTCCTCGTGCGCTGCGGCGCGCCGCCGGCCAGGTCCTTTAGCACGGAGCATGCCGGCTCAGCGACCGCACCGGCAGCCTCTTTGCCCTTGTGCTAAATTGCCTGCGCCATGGATAAGCACAGTTGGCGGACAATCGGATTTCAGTTCTGCGTTGCGGTCGTAATGTTGGCCGCATGCTCGAAGGCCAAACCCCAGAGCGCAGCCCTTTCCAGCACCGCACCGGATACAGGATGGGATGCGGGTGCGGTGGTCGCGCGGGACTCGGGCACGTCGGGCAAGCAGAACGACTCGGGCGGCACTCAGGTCGCACACCCCGATGCCGGTGCCACGGCGGATGCGGCCAAGCCGACCAAGCCCGCCGCGAGAGCCTGCAAGACCGACCAGGAGTGTGACGACACGCTGTACTGCAGCGGGGTCGAGACCTGCAGCGCCGGTTTCTGCGCCAGCGCCGTGCAGCCACCTTGCAAGGGGCAGGTCTGCAGCGAGAGCAGCAAGAGCTGCGGCGCGCCGGCCAATAACCAGACCATCACGCTCGACCCCACCGTGACGTTCCAGACCATCAGCGGCTGGGAGGCGGTCGCCGAGGCTGGCCAGCTCACCGACAAGAGCGGGGCCAACTACGACGCATATGCCACGCAGCTCATCGACCAGGCTGTCAACGATCTCGGCATCACGCGCTTGCGAGTCGAGGTGCGAAGCGATGCAGAGAACACGGCCACCGATGGCAACGGCTACCTGATCGTCAACGACAACGCCGACCCCAACGTCATCAACTGGGCGGGCTTCCACTTCGCGCGCCTGGACACCACGATCCAGAAGCTCGTGATCCCCATGAAGAAGGCCGTCGAGGCCAACGGCGAGAAGTTCACGATGCGCCTCGACTACGTCAGCTTCCTGCAGAACCAGCCGAGCCTGCACGCGCAGCAGCCGGCGGAGTACGCGGAGTTCGTGCTCGCCGTCTGTAAGCATCTCAAGGACACGTTCAACCTGCAGGCCGACGCATGGGAGGCCATTCTCGAGCCCGACAACGTCGCCGCCTGGACACCGCCGCGCATCGGCGCAGCGATCGTCGCGGCCGCGGGCGTGCTCAAGAAGAACGGCTTCAACCTCAGCTTCGTCGCGCCCTCCAACACCAACATGACGGCCGCGGTCGACTACTACGACCAGATGATCCAGGTGCCCGGCGTTTTGCCTTTGCTCTCGGAGCTCTCGTACCACCGCTACGGTGGCGTCAGCGATGCCTCGCTCATGGCCATCGGTATGCGCTCCACCCGCGATCACATCGGTAGCGCGATGACCGAGTACATCGGTGCCACCTACAACGAGCTCTACAAAGATCTGTCGATGGCCAACAACACCGGCTGGGAGCAGTTCGTGCTCGCCTATCCGGTGCCCAACGACAACGCCGCGCAGTACTACGTGATCAGCAAGGGCAGCTCGGCCAACCCGCAGATCGTGATGGGCGCCGCCACCAAGCTTTTACGCCAGTATTTCAAGTTCATCCGTCCGGGTGCCGTGCGCATGCAGGCCACGTCCAGCATGGGCAACTTCCAGCCACTCGCGTTCACCAACAAGAGCGGCAAGGTGGTCACGGTGGTGAAGTCTGGTGGCGCAGGCTCGTTCGCGATCGCCGGCCTGCCCAGCGGCGGCTACGGCCTCAAATACACCACCGACTCCGAGTACAACATCGACTTGGCGGACCAATCGGTGTTTGGCGGCCAGCTGCTGGTGGCCAACATTCCTGCCGCCGGCGCGATCACCATCTACGGCAAGTGAGCGCGGGCTACCGCGAGTAGATCGTGATGCAACCCTCGCCAGGGATCTGCGTCAACAGCGGCTCACCGCGCTTGATTGTCTGATCGGGCAGGTCCACGTCGTACTCGCGCAGCGTGGTGTATTTGATTCCGTAGCGACCCTCGCGCAGCCCCGCGATGGCGAACGAGCCCGGCGCCATCGCGCGCACCACGGTGACCATCGTGCCGGGCTTGTTGATGAACGCGACTGGCCGAAACTTCGCCTGCGTCGAGCCCACGCCGATGCGCACGGCACCCGGACGGATGAACTTGAAGTACTGCCGCAGGAACTTGGTGCTGCTTTGCATCTGCAGGTGCTGTTGCGGCGTGCCCGGATTGGCGATGCCGTAGTATTTCTCGCCGTTGTCCGCGCCGCCGCCGTACGCCAGCACGTACTGCTCCCAGGCCACGGCGTCGGCATACACCAGATCTTCGTACAGATCGTCCACGCCACTGCCGATGTGTTCCAGCATCGAGGTCCCCACGTGCGCAGCGCGCGCCACCTCGTTGATGCGCATCAGCTCCAGCCGCGTGGGTGCGGGGCTGTACCGGTGGTATGAGAGCTCGGTGACGAAGCTCGCAGCCGGCGTCACCTTCGACAGCTCCTCGAAGAAGCGCGTGGCATTGGAGGCTTTCGTCGGTGACGGCGCGATGAACCTGGGCGTGAACCCGTGGGCGCGCAGCAGATCGGCTGCGGCCAGGATCACGGCGCCGATGCGCGCGCCGGTGAAGTCCTTGCCCTGCCAATCGGGCTCGTTGATCACCTCCCAGGCGTCGGCGATGACGCCGTACTTCTCCTTCACGTGCTGGTACACGGCCAGCACGAACTCTGCGTACTCCTCGGCGTGCTGCGCGTGGAAGTTCGCGACCGCCGCTGCCTTGCCTTCGTCGAGGTTCGCGATGTAGTCGAGCGTCAACCACAGGTGCTCGCCGTTCCTCTCGACGCGCTCCTTCATCGGCATCACGACCGCCTCGAAGATCAGGTCGAAGTTGCTGAACTCGAAGCCCTTCGGGTCGATGGTCTTGGGATCGGCGTTGTCGTTGATGATCTCGTAGCGATGGGCGCGGCCCTCGATGCCGCACGGTACCGGCATGCGCAGGCGCGTGATCCCGAGGTCGTTGACCGCCGCGTCGAGCAGCTCGTCCTTGTAGCCTGCGTACGTGGCGCCGCCGCTGTCGGCCGGGTTCTCACCGGCTTCGGGCACGGCTTCCCAGCCCACGATCGTCTGAAATTTGGTCTCGGGCACGAGCGTGATCGTGGCCTCGGGTCTCGCGGAGCTGCAGGCCCCGGCCAGCTCGTCGCAGAGTTGTCCCCGGCACGGGTCGGCACCGACGCTGCACACGCCCTGCCCGCAGCGTTCGGCGCCGTTGCAGTAGTGTCCGTCGTCGCAGTCGCGATCGACCACGCAGCCTGCCGAGCGCTTGCCCGAGCTCGTCGTGCCGGCAGCCGGGTGTTGC
>DASVHQ010000303.1:0-3797 GCA_036382515.1 Polyangiales bacterium
CCCGCCGGTTGGCAGCTGGAGCCGACCGTGACTGCGGTCGGGTAGCAGCGTCCTGCGGCGGCCACGCCTGTCGCACTAGAATCGATGAATGTCGCATCGGTCAGAGTGGAACCACCGTGCATCGCGGCTGCATCCGTGCGCTCGGTCGTCGAGGCATCGGCGTCGGGCTCCGTGTGCCGTACGGTAGCCGTCCCAGGGTTGGTGCAGCCCACCCAGAGAGCCAAGATGAGCAAAGCGAGGCCAGTGTAACGGGTGCACATGACCCCTCGCCAAGCATGTTGCGTGCCAAGTGCTTGCGGGCGCTGCTTGCGGTTGCCGCAGCCAGCAGCACCGTTTCACGCCGGGCACCCATTGGCACATCATGGCACATCGCTGGCAAGCACCTCGGCGCATAGCGGTGCTCTCTGCCGTGCGGGGTCCGCGCCCGCGGCAGGCTACTTGTCGAAGTTCGCATGAGACACCGCCGCGCGGACGGGCCAGCGTTTGTCCAGGCTACCGCCGCCCCCGTCGTTCCGTTCGTTGAGCACGCGCTACGCTTTCCGCGCCTTCGATTGTGGCGGCGTGACGTTGTTCGGAAACCTGAATGGCGCCGATCCGTCCGAGTTGGTTGTGGCGTGCGTCAAGGACCCAGTTCTCTCGTGGGTGACCCGGAGAAACGGTTTCCTGCAAATCGGAAGGCCATCCTCAGGGTCGTACGACCCGATCTGCCTGAGCCTGCGCGACCGCACGAAGAACGACGAGTGTCCAGTGGTTCAGTTGGATCACGAGGCAATCTTGGTACACGGGCGCATTCAGATCGTGCGTCAAGCGTCGCGGAGCTTCCTCGAGCTTCTCGCGAGACAAGAGGCACCTAACTAGAACTTGCAGCTGACGAAGACCGGCCTCGCGCCACCAGAAACCTCAGCGCTCGCGGGCTTGCGACGGGTTGTGATAGACTGCAAACTGCGGTCATGGGCCGCGGCCGCGAGACCTACTGGCGGGGGCGGGTCCTCGCAGCTGAAGTTCAAATCCGTTGGGCGGACGAGAGAATGAGAACGCAGACCTCACTCATTTTGCTCGCGATGCTAGTCGCTGGGGCTGCGTGCGGCACTGACTCCCTCTCCCCGATTGGCAAGCAGGGCGGCTTCTGCACTGGGTGCTGGGACGTCGACGGCTTCGACCGCAAGTGCAGCGTCTGCCTTGATTGGGGCTATGATCCCGAAAAGCACGAACTCCTGACCTGCTCCTCGAGCAACATCTGGGTTCTTGAACGCCGGTGCCCTGGCGGAGTCTCCGTTTGGTGCGACGGAAACAGCGTGAGTAGTCGACAGCAGTTTCGATGTCTCGACCCTGCCGGGCGCGAGGAGAAGACCGTGCCTTTCCAAGGCTCCGCAGGCCAACCGTGCCTTCCCTGCCTGACCGACTGCGCAAGGGATTTCCAGTGTGGGAGCTGCGACACCTGCAACTACCACGGCTACGACCCTACGAAGAAGACCCTTCTGGTTTGCAACAACGACTACAAGTGGGAGGCCGCAACTGCGTGCCCAGGCGGAGTTTCCGTTACCTGCGACAGTCTCGATGAGAAGCACGTCTGTCGAGATGCATCCGGCAAAAGCCTGCTGTAGCGCCGCGCATCGAGAGCCGCCGAACTAGCAGCTGACGAAGACCCGCCTACTGCCGGGCAGAATCGTCCCCGCCCGCGGACCCGCGACGGTTGTGGTACGCTAGAAATCGGTGTCGCGGGCCCGCGGCCGCGCGACCTACCGGCGGGGGCGGGTCTTCGCAGAAGGCCAATGCTGTTCGGGGACTGAGGAAACCTGGCGCGGGACGTGCATCGGAGACAAAGCCATGCGGCGCGTGACACACTCCGGCACAGTTGGTGCTGCCGTCTTGATGGTGATGGTCTCCGCCTGTGGTTCGGCGGACGCTGCCGCCGATCTGCCGGCGGGCTGGTCTGGCGCAGAGCGCATCACGCAATTCACACAGATGGAATGCGGTGGCCACCCCGGGATTCCCGGCGCTCCTCCGGAGGCAATCCAAGCGGTGGGCACCGTCAATGGCCTCGATGTTGACTACGAGCACGCAAACTTTCGATGCGACCAACAGGTCGAGGGTTTCGCCCGCCGCACAGGTCCGGCACTCGACATGTTGGTGCAGCCGATCGACATGCACCCAGTGAACGTCGCGGGGTGCGATTGCAGCTATCACATCAAGGCCTCAATCAGGGTTGAGGTTGGCACGTTCAAAGTCTCGGTCTATCGACGCTGGGACGCTCTCACCATCCCCAACGAACCGCTGAAGATCGGACAGGCTGACGTGGACGTGCCGTCAAAGAAGTAGGAGCACAAGAGGCCCCCTAACCAAGGACTATGAGGTGGCGCATCAGTCAAGAACGAAAGGGTGCGTCCGCGACCGCGCGTTGAAGACGATGCACCGGGCGTGATAGCCGGTGGTCCACCATCCACGTGATTGCCACTTGCGCCTGGACGCGCGCTCTGGCATCGGATCATCCCCAGTCCTCCCAGCCTCGCTTGACGAGCCACGCTTCTGCCGATGCGATGGAGGCCGATGCACTTGGCTTCACGGTGAAGCAGGACCACTCGCCATCGACTCGGGCATACAGGCATGTGCCGTGGAATGCGCCCACGGGCCCGAGCGCTTCAAAGCGGACCAGCACACGCCCCCGCTTGCGATCGGTTTCGATGATGCGGGGTTTGCGGCGCATCGCGTACCAGCCACGCGGCTCGGCCAGCACTTGGAGCGGAACCTTAAAGTCACCGTGCAGGATCTGCTGTGGGCTCTTGCTGCCACCACCCTTGGACTTCGTAGCAAGCGCACCGAGGCCGTGGAACTTCCCCGTGGTATCGCTTGCCAGAGCGACCAGCACATCGCGCAAAGGCCCGCGTGCTTGCTCTGTCCAACCGTTTCGCCACGGGGCCTCCAGCAGAAACGTGCGCGAGGAGAGCGGCGTGACGCGGGCCATGGCGTCGTCGTCTGCTCGCCAGAAGTAGATCCGGCCACGCGAGAGCTGGACATCATCAACCAGCTCCCTGAGCACGGCCGACTCCTCGACGAACTTGGCGGTCGTGCAGTGGAAGCGCTCAAGCTGGTCCTTCGAGAGCTTCGCCAGCTTCGGCCGTGGCACGTACGGAAGCCACCGATTCGAACGCCATCCCATGGCCCAGAAGTATGGGACGCCGCCCTCGCGTAGAGAAGCACCGTTGATGCTTCAACGCTCGGCAGAATGGACCCGGATGCGCTCGCCCGAGTTGATCCGGCTCTGCTTGCGAAGAATGACCCGCCTCGGGATCATTTCGAGCGAACGGCGAAACCCCGGGGCCACCGGGCATCGGCCGAGGAGGATGCATCACGTGATGCATCCTGATCTGAGCCACGAGCTTCTGGGCTCTGGTAAACTCGGTGCCACCATGCCCAAACCCCGCCGACCCCACGTAGCCTCACCCGACGAGATCAAGATCACTCGACAGGGCGACACCGCTATCTTCGAGTACGCCGATCCCAAGATCGCTACGACTTCTTTCGCCATGGAGCCGGGCAAGCTCGCAAAGATGAGCGACGCCGAGCTACTCGCCTACTGGAACGAGCACATCAAGGCGAGCGATGAGTTTCGGCGTGCCTACAAGTTCGTGGGGACCGAGATCCCAGTGGGCAAACCGCAGGTCCAGTATCACGAACTGGGCGACCAATGGACCGCTCGCGGTGACGTGCTCCGGTGCGTGGTCGTCAACGATTCCCCCGAAGGCATGGACGATGTGTTCATTTCCATCGACGACCGCGACTTCACCGTTGCCGAGTTC
>DASVHQ010000304.1:0-3433 GCA_036382515.1 Polyangiales bacterium
GGCTGCACAGGGGGCGCGCTGATGCTGGATCTGTCGCGACTGTCGTGCGTCGGTGAAGCGCTGCGCGACGCCATGGTGACCTACAAGTCCAACGTGGCGTTGATCGAGGCCGATCGACACCGGGAGAACGCGCGTTTCACCTACATCGAGGTGAAGCGCGAGGCCGAGCGAATCGGCGCGCTCTTGCAGGAGGAGGGCGTGCTCGCCTCCGATCGCGTCGCGATCTTGATGTCTAACCAGGCGCGCTGGGCGATGAGCGCGCTCGGCGTGTTCTGGTCGGGCGCCGTGCTCGTGCCCCTCGACTACAAGCTCACGAGCAAGGAACAGCTCGCGTTGCTCTCGCACGCGCGACCGCAGGTCTTGATCACCGAGTACAGCATCTGGCGTGCGCTGCACGAGCTTGCCCCAGATGCACTGGCGAAGGTGCGCGTGCTCGTCACGGAGGCGCCAGCCGAGGCCGACTTGCCCGGGGCGAGTCACTGGCAGCGGCCCGCGACGGCAACGTTCGTGCACGCGGAGCGCGAGCGCAGCGACGTCGCCTGCATCGTCTACTCGTCGGGCACGGGTGGCACGCCCAAAGGCTGCATGCTCACCCACGACAACTACCTCGAGCAGGCGCAGGTGCTCGGGCGCATGTATCCGATGCAGGAAGACGAGCTGTATTTCTCGATCTTGCCGACCAATCACGCCATCGACTTCATGTGCGGTCTGATCCTGCCGCTGCTGTTTGGCGCCGCGATCGTGCACCAGCGCACGTTGCGACCGGAGTTCCTCGCGCCCACCATGAAGCGCTATGGCATCACGCACCTGGCGTTGGTGCCGCGGATCTTGAAGGCGCTGCGCGAGCGCATCGAGGCGCAACTGGCCGAGCTGCCGGAGTGGCAGCGCACGGCCGTGCATGCGCTGACCGAGCTCAACGATCTCGCGACTCTGCGCGAGCCCCGACCCTGGCTCTCGCGCAAGCTGCTCAAGCCCATTCACGATCGCTTCGGTGGCAGGCTCAAGTTGATGTTCGTCGGCGGCGCGTTCGTCGAGCCAGAGCTTGCCGAGTTCTTTTATCGCCTGGGCCTGCCCGTGGTGATCGGCTACGGCCTGACCGAAGCATGCACCGTGCTCACGTTGAACGACGGCAAGCCGCTGCGCTCGGATACGGTCGGCCGCCCGGTGCCCGGCGTCGAACTCACGCTGCGCGATGAAAACGACGAAGGCGTTGGCGAAGTGTACGTGCGCGGGCGCACGGTCATGAGCGGCTACTTCGAGGCGCCGGAGCTCACTGTGGACGCGTTCGTGGATGGTTGGCTGCGCACCGGGGACCTCGGTGCACTCGACGCATCCGGACACCTGCGGCTGCTTGGCCGCGCGAAGAACATGATCGTGACGGAGGGTGGCAAGAACATCTACCCCGAGGACATCGAGGCCGCGTTCGACGCCATCGCATGCGAGGAGCTGTGCGTGTTCGCGGTCGGCTACCTGTGGCCTCGGCTGGGTGAGCGCGACGAGTCGCTGACAGTGGTCGTGCGCCCCAAGCCGGACGTGACCCAGAGCGAGCTCGTGAGCGCACTACGCGCGGCCAATCAGCGGCTCGCGCCCTGGAAGCGCGTCAGCACGTACGTGCTTTACACCGACGAGTTCCCGCGCACGGCTTCCACGAAGGTCAAGCGAGCGGTCCTCGCGGCTGCGCTGCGTGCCAGCTCGTTCGTCACCCAACCTCTGGTTCAACTCTAGGAGGCGCCTACGCAACCTTTCGTCGCCATCGTCAATCTCGCAGCAGGTCACGGGCGCTGCGCCAAGCTCGCGCCGGCTGCGCTCGAGCGCTTGCGTGCGCAGGGCCTCTCGATCGACCTGCGCTACACGCAGTCCGCCGGTGATGGCACGCGCCTGGCGGCGCAGGCGCTCGCGGAAGGCTTTCGGCGTTTCCTCGTCGTCGGCGGTGACGGCACCACGTTCGAGGTGCTCAACGGCGTTGCACAGCAGCTAGGTGCGACCGACCCGGCAGAGCGCGTCACGCTCGGTTTTCTCCCGCTCGGCACGGGCAACTCGTTCCTGCGCGACTTCGGTGACGGCAGAGCGGACACCGCCGCTGCAGCCATCTTGCAGGGCAGAGCGCGCGCCTGCGATGCAGTGCGCGTCACGCACAGGACCGGCGTGCTGCACTACCTCAACCTCCTGAGCTTTGGCTTCGTGGCCGACGTCTGTACGCTCACCAACCATCGCTTCAAGCCCTTCGGTGCAGCGGGTTACGGGCTTGGCGTGGTCGGTACGCTGGCGCAGCTGCACAGCCGGCCTGTGAAGATGCGGCTCGACGGCGGCGCGCTCTGGGAACAAGACGCCACCTTCGTCTCCATCAACAACAGTCGCTACACCGGCGGCAGCATGATGATGGCGCCTTACGCGGACACCGCCGATGGTCAGCTGGACGTGGTCGTGTGCGGTAAGATGGGTCGGCTGACCTTGCTCGAGACCTTTCCCAAGATCTTCAGCGGCAATCACGTGCACCACCATGCGGTGACCGCGTCGCGTGCGCGCGTGATCGAGTTCTTCGAAGACGGGCCGGTCGATCTGATGATCGACGGAGAAGTGCTGCGCTACCAACCCCAGCGGGTCGAGGTGCTGTCCGGCGCGCTCGACGTGCTGGTATGAGGCTACTCGCATGAAGCTCGCCTCGGCCGACGGACGCAGCGTGCGCGCGGAGCAGAAGCGCTCCGAGCGGCGCGAGGCGATTCTCTGCGCGGCCGAGCGCATCTTCAGCCAGCATGGTTACCACGCGGCGTCGATCTCCGACGTCATCGACGCCGCAGGCATCTCACGCGGCACGTTCTACATCTACTTCGACGGCAAGGACGCGCTCTTCTTGCAGCTGATCGAGCGCTTCATCGGGTTCATGACCGACGCGCTCGAGGTGGTAGACCCGAACAAGCCCGAGCCCGCGCGGCGCATTCTCGAGAACGTGCAGCGCGTGGTGGACGTGGCATTCGAGCACCCCGACCTCACACGCATGGTGCTGCGCGAGAGCCGAGGGCTGAACGCCGAGGTGGACGAAAAGCTGGATCGCCTCTACGGCTTCCTGCACGAGATGGTGGAAGGCGCGCTGGTCAACGGTACCCGAAGTGGTCTGACGCGCAGCGTGAACGAGGCCGTCGTGGCGACCGCGCTGATCGGCGCTTTCAAGGAGACCTTCCTGCGCCAGCTGTCGCCGGTCAACACCGAGACAGCCGACCGACAAACGCTCGCGCTCTCGCTCTTCGAGTTCGGCATCAGGGGCCTCTTGGTCTCCGGTTGAGCGCTGCGGCATCGGCCGCCGAGAGCAGCGCGTCGATGAAACGCACCACCTGCCACGACTCTCGCAACGTGGGCGGCTGCGGAAACTCCGCGTGGCGCAGCAGCGGCGTGATCAGCACGCGGCGCAACCAGTGCGCTGGCACTTCCTGCGCGA